>JAITBS010000161.1 GCA_031283515.1 Planctomycetaceae bacterium | reverse complement strand
GGGTTCACAACTGCCGCCATGCTCATCCCAAGTATTGCCGAATTTGATGTCGCAACCGGAAGAACCACCGCCGATTAAAAATGGAGCTGCCTATTTTTAATCCGCAGATTACGCCGATTCAACTTGCCCCACTACAGAACCAATTTCCGAAACTCTCGAAATTATTCGGCAACAGAATCACTAACACGTTCAAGAGTAATATTGTGAACATCAAGCTGACCGGTTGCGAACGGAAGACCAATAAGTAAAACAACTTCACGGGTTTCCGGTTTGACCAAAATTTCACGCGATACTTTTTCCCAAGTAAATGTCCCTTTACAACTACCTAACAGAATCTCATCAATCTGATCCCGATTTTCGTTATAGCATAAAATAATACCAGTCGGAGTCATCACATGTCCACGCCGAGCAACTATTTGTTGACCGCAAATCCAATAATCAATTTTGAGTTTGGAAATAACCCGCCCATCAACCGCAAAACCTTGCAATATTTGCGCAATAATTTGTGGCTTTGACAGGATTTGATTTTTGTTAACGGAATTATTGTTTACGGATGCTTTTTTTTCCGGTTTATTTATGAAACGGGCAATTTTTTTTCCGTTTGGTGCATCGTTGACGGTCATAATTTCGACATTGCGAGCATAATGCCAACCAATCGGCGAACCGTCTTCACGGACTTCCTCAAAACTTCCACCCACAAGAACCGGATTTTGAGCATTGGGTTGAACAGTACGCCGCTCCTCCGCTTCACCAGTCATCGGAACAAACAAGGTTTGGGGCAACCGTTCTTGATGGATTTTACCGTTGACCTTTTTGCACAAATAAAAAGATTGCTGAAAACGTTCCCCAACCGGAATAATCATTCTTCCGCCTTCCCGAAGTTGATCGATTAACGGTTGCGGAATCGACTCCGGCGAACAAGTTACAATAATAATGTCAAACGGAGCCGCTTCAGACCAACCTTGATAACCATCGCCAATTCGGATATGAACATTATCCATCCCAAGTTTTTTAAGCAAATTTTGAGCTTGATTTCCAAGTGATTCGACAATCTCAATCGTGTAAACTTCGTTTACAAGTAAACTCAGTACAGCAGCCTGATATCCGCTACCAGTTCCAATTTCGAGAACTTTATCGGCGGGTTTGGGAGCCAGTTGCTCCGTCATAAACGCAACAATATATGGCGGAGAAATTGTTTGTCCATGACCTATCGCAATCGCCTGATCCCAATAAGCAACCGATTGATGTAACGGCGGAACAAAACGATGACGCGGAATCCGTTTCATTACATCAATCACCTCCGCATTTTTAAGCCCGCCTTGCGGTAACAACAGATTTTCGATCATCCCTTGAGCCTGATTTTGTATCGGAAACTTTTTCAGACGCTCAATCTGTTGTTGTTCCGGTGCCGTTGTTTTCCGAACCGTTTCCTGAGCCCCTATCATTCCGATAAAAAAATAAACAAAAAAAAGAAAAAATAAATTCCGTTTCATCAATTTTATTTCCTCCAAAAAAATGGATTTATTTGAAACATTCACAATACTAAGCTCAACCGTTGCGACCTTTCGGCGAAAGGTCGCCTACCTGTTAATTTCCAACAGTAAACAAATTCAAAAAAAATTCCACTGATAGATTACAAATTTTTATATTACCGGTTTTTTTTGTCCAATAATTCCAGCAACGGTCTAACACCAAGCGAGGCGGAACAATCACGTGTACAATTACCGCAACCAGTACAAAGAATTAAACCGAATTTTCCCGGATAAATACAGAATTTATGTTGAATCCGGTTTCGTTGACGGGCGGACTGGTTTGCGCGGGGATTATGCCCTGAGGCGTGAAGCGTAAACAGCGGAACCTGGCAAGTATCCCAATTTTTGACACGATCTCCTTTTGTTGCTCCGCCTTCGTCAATAATATCGAAACAGTGACAGGTTGGGCAAAGATAGGTGCACACTCCGCAAGAAACACAACGCATACTGGTTTCGTCAAAAATCGGATCGTTAAAATGTTCGGTCAGATATTTTTCGACATTTTTGGAATCGAACCGGATTTCGGGCGGTACAGCGGTTTGACCGGTTTTATCGGAAGAAACGGTTTGTTGATCGAAGAGAGTTTTACCTTTATCGGTGAAGGTTCGGACTTCAAAAGTTTCAGAGTCGATTGGAAGCAACATTGCATCAGCACCGGATTGGGTATCAGGAGCAAGTCCCACTGAAGTACAAAAACAATTTTCATCCGCTTGACGGCACGCTAATGTAACAACAATTGATCGTTCCCGCCGCAACCGGTAAAACCGATCTTGGTAATCCCAGTTAAAAATTTTATCCAAAATCGGCAAACTGGCAGCATCACAAGGACGTGCACCGAAAAGAATCTGATCAACAGCAAACGGTTCAACATCATCAACAATAAGTTCTTTTCCTTCGTAACGGTATTTACAAATGGTTTCGTGTTGCGGAAAGAAAAATTCTTTCACCGAATTGGTTGGCATGATGTTGGGGTCAAGAACAAGTTGTTCCGGTTGATGCAGAACTCGAAAAAAAAACCGGTGACTTGAACCAATAACAGGTCCGCCAACAATTTTCTTGCTTGCTAAAAGTGAGTCAATAATCTGATTCAACTTCGCACGGGTAATAATCTGGGACATAGAACGTAGGATTTAAGGGTTAAGGTAAAATCAAAATTGATTGGTATTTTTAACCTAAGGAGTAAAGTATCATTTTAACCTAAACAAAATCACCGGACAAGATCAATCCATAAGCGGCTTACATTTTTTGTAATTATTTAGCGGATTTTTTGTACTATTAAGCAGTTTATTTAAGCAGTTTATTTTTGCATATTGCCTTAGTGAAATTTACTTAGTTTTTAATATTTGAAAGAGTTCTGTGATTCGTGATTCGAGAAGTTGCCGAAGTTCTTCTTCATTCAAATCTTTAAATTCGGAGTAAGTGATTGGTTTGCCGTAAATAACCCGAATCTTGCCCCAGAATTTGGGGAGTTTTTTTGTACGCGGCCAGGCTTCGTAACAACCACTCAAAGCAGTTGGTAAAATTGTTGCCTTGCTTCGTTGAGCAAGAATAAGCGAACCTCGTAAAAACGGAGCAATTTCACCTTCCCAAGTTCGTGCGCCTTCAGGGAATATAAGAATCATTTCACCATTGCGCAATCGTTTGAGTGATTCTTTAATACCTTCGAAACCCATTCCTTCCGTATCCAACGGAATTGCATCCAACATGTCAATCAACCAGGCAAAAAATTTAACCCGAAATAACGATTTTCGTGACAAAAAATTGAGTTGTCGGCGCAATCCGGCAGCAATTAACGGCGGATCAAAATAGGATTGATGGTTCGAAATAACAACAACTCCTCCCTCTTCCGGCATATTGTTCCGACCGTAAAACCGAACACCATAAAAAATCATAAAAAATAAATTAACCGGTATTCGTGTCAGATAATAAAATAATCGTTTCTGCCACGAAATTTTTCGATTCAATAAAGGACGTTTGGTTTGCAAATTTGTATTTTCCATAAATGTTTTATTGTAACTTCTATTTTATTAACCACAGAGAACAAAGAGTTCACAGAGAAAGTACAGAAGTTCCTCATGTTTTTTAAATTGATTGCCTTGTCGTATTAACCTTGATTTTGAACACCGAATTTACGGAATATTGTTATAATATTTTCGTGTTTTTCCCCTTCAAAAGGTAATAATATCTTTAATACCTTAAAAAAATCTCTGTGATCTTTGTGTTCTCTGTGGTAAAAAATAAAAGAGTCCGTTACGTTTTGTTCGTTATTTCTATTTGTTGTTTCCTTTTGTGGTTTTTTGATTCAAAATTCGATGATTTGGTTTTTCGGGAGCCAACCGTCTTGACCGGAAGAAAAACGTAAACGAGTCCAATCATTCCGCTCGTCATGAACAACAATTATTGTACCAAATGGAATCGGAGTTGTGAATACGGGTTCATATTGTTCCGAATTTCCTTTGCGCGGTACGGCGTTTTCTACAGCAACCACGGCATGATGTATCCATTCGAAACGGTACCAATCGTAGCCGGTGGAACAAACCGCAATCACCGTAAACATCAACAGTGTGACCACAAAACGCCGCAGCCACCGATATCGTACAAAATGATAGAAAATTCCCAAAATAAACGTTACAACCGTCAGCAAAACCGAATACGTCACTTTCTCACGGCAACCAATACTGTTTTGCCAGAAAAAAACGTATTCGATAAAAGGAGTTGTTGGTTCCGGTGCGGCGGTGTTCCCCAATGCGATTTGTTTATTTGAAGCGATGTAAGGGTCGAGTGGTCGATATCGTTGAGCCAAATGATAGGCAGCAATAGCGCGACCGCGTTCTTCGGCTCTTAGCCATGCGTTTCCCAAATTATAATAAATCGGTCCCGACTGAACTCCTTGATCAATCACATTTTGAAACATGGTCGCAACCCGATAAAACTCTTTCGGCTGGTCAGCCGCCGGCAATTTCTCTGTTTTCTCAAAAGCTTCTTGGGCTTCGAGAAACATTTGAACCCAATGTTCGTCTGGTGATCGGGAACAACCAACAATAAACAAAATTCCAAACAAAACAATCAATATACTAAATTTATTACCGACCAATAACATAATTCAAACCATAAGTTGAAATTTTTGTGTAAAGAATCATTACTCATTACACTTGAAAAACCAATTTTCCCGCCGTTCTATTTCGTCTTGCCTTGTTAACGAGTTTGTTTTTTAATGGGGAAAATTCAATAATTTACTTGTTTTAAGTACCGCCTAATTGAATGATAAAATTTTTTTTTCTAAAAAACAGATTTTTATTTTAGGCAAGGCTCTTTCACATTGATTCAGATTATGATAACATGTTTTTCTGTAAAATAAAGAATGGCGGTTATGTTACCGTAAAATTCTTACCGTATGTTTGAAACACTTTAAAATGAAAGAGGTTTTTACGATGAAAAACAGTTTATTTCTTGGTCTTTCTTTGACGTTACTTTTGTTGGTTGGCTGTGGCGATAAGGTTGGTCTTGGGGGAAAAGTAACATTTTCCGACGATGGCAGTCCTTTAGGTACGGGAACTGTTTGTTTTGAGACAGACACTTATTTGGCTCGCGGCACTCTGAAAGCGGACGGTACTTATGTTGTCGGTTCGCTTTCAGAAAAGGATGGACTTCCCGCCGGAACTTACCGTGTTTACATTTCCGGTGCTGAAAAAGAGATTGGACAAGACAAAGAAGGTATGTCCATTATGGAACCGTTAATTGATACAAAATACAGTAGCGGTTCGACTTCAGAGTTAACTCTTGATGTAACCGCTTCGACCAAAACATTCGATATTAAAGTTGATCGTTATGTACCGTCCAAAAAATAAAAGAAACGAATATTTCAGCGGAATGTTCGTCAATTTGTTTCGATTCGGAAATGAAAAGGCGCAATGTTCCGCTGAAATAGTACCTCATTTTATTGCCTTATTATGACACTCAAGGAACTCAAAGAGATTGTTTTTGAAGCGAATCTTGATTTGGTTCGGCATCATCTTGTGTTGTTTACTTGGGGCAATGCCAGTGGAATTGATCGGGAACGAGAATTGATTGTTATTAAGCCGTCCGGTGTTTCGTATCAAGAATTGACGGCGGAGATGTTACCGGTTCTTGATTTTCGGGGTAATCTTGTTGAAGGGCAACTGAATCCTTCTTCGGACACGCCGACTCATTTGGTTTTATACCGTTCGTTTCCCGAAATTGGCGGAGTGGTTCACACTCACTCAACTTACGCAACCGCATGGTCGCAGGCACAACGTGATATTCCGGCAAACGGAACAACACACGCTGATTATTTTTATCGGGAAATTCCTTGCACACGCTCAATGACACAGAGTGAAGTTTTCGGGAATTACGAAACGGAAACCGGCAATGTTATTGTTGAATGTTTCCGCACGCGGCAAATCAATCCGGTTCATGTTCCCGGAGTTCTTGTTGCCAATCATGGTCCGTTTACGTGGGGAAATTCTGTACATCAGGCGGTTGAGAACGCGGTTGTTCTTGAAGAAGTTGCTCGGATTATGTCTATTAGTGATTCACTTAATCCGGTATTGCCGATGAATCCGTCCCTTATTGAAAAACATTTTTCCAGAAAACACGGTGCTTATGCTTATTATGGTCAATGATTCAGATGATGGTCAGTGATTCAGAAAAAAATAATCTCATCACCATTGATATGAAATTGAAACAAAATTTATGTAACGCCTCCTTGATGTGAATCGTTCCCAATTATTTTATTGTGCATGTTCGGTTACAAAAAAATGAAACGATCCTTGTCTTCAACTGCTTTCTTCAATGGAAAAACCAATCTTGCCGGTTTATCGGCGATGAGTAATACTGTACCGAAAGTGGCGATTCTGATTGAGACATCGCGGGAATACGGGCGCGGTTTACTTCGCGGTATTGCCAAATATTCGCAACTCTATGGACCCTGGCAATTTCATTTAACTCCCGGTGATTTTGAACAAATTGTACCGAAAATGAAAGAGTGGCGAGGTACGGGAATTATTGCGCGGGTTATGAATGATCGAACGGCTCAACTGGTGATACGAACCGGTTTACCTACTGTTTTTCTTGATTTACCGGATTCGTCGGCAGTTCGGAAAATTGTGCGGAATATTTCTTATGTTGAAATGATTAGTGATTCTGTTGGAGCGGCGAAGTTGGTTGCGGAACACTTTCTCGAAAAACAATTCAGGCAATTCGCATACGTAGGTTATCAGGGACAAATCTGGTCTCATATTCGAGAGCAAACTTTTATGAATTATCTGAAAAACAAGGGATTTCCGGTAGAGATTTATCGAGTTCCGTTACGGCATGGTTTACCGTTACGCTGGGAAAAGGAGGAAATTTTTCTTGCTCATTGGCTGAAAAACTTGCCCAAACCGATTGGTCTCATGGCTTGTAATGACCAACGCGGACGGGAAGTGTTAGATGCTTGTAGTTTTGCAAAAATAGTGATACCGGAGGAAATGACTGTTGTTGGAGTGGACAATGATGAATTATTGTGCGATTTGAGTTATCCTCCGCTTTCCAGTGTTCAGTTCCATACGGAGCGAGGCGGTTTTCTTGCGGCGCAGGCTCTTGATAAAATGATGAAAAATCAACCGCAACCATTGGAAAAGATTATTGTAATTCCATCTCAAGTTATTGAGCGGCGTTCCAGTAATATTGTTGCGGTTGATGATCCGATGATTGCTGCTTCGTTGCAATATATTCACACGCAACCTCTCAATACGTTGACGATTCATAAACTGGCAGAACATCTTGCGATTTCACGGCGGACATTGGAGTTAAAATTCCGGCGTGTTCTTGGAAAAACGGTTTTGCAGGAAATACACAAAGTTCGTCTTGATAGAGCAAAACGTCTTTTGCAGGAAACAGAGATGAGTATTCCTGAAATTGCCGAAGATGTTGGTTTTGCTACGGGAAGTTATTTTATTCAGATATTCAAAAACGAGTTGGGAGTTACGCCTTCCAAATACCGCCAAACGGGTTCCGCACAAAAATAAGTTTCAAAAAACTCCTAATAATTTAATTTTTGTAATATTTCAGTGCAATTATTGTCAATACCCGATTTAATATACGGTGTGTCTTTTATAAAAATTACTTTCATCGTAATATATCAGTGAAATATTTTTGAATTTGTTTACAGTTGGAAATTACAAGGTAGGCAACTAACAGGTAGGCGAAACGTTGGCGACCTTTGGAGTCCATTGGTAAACAAATTGACGAATCTTCCACTGATAGATTACAAATTGTTTTAAAATCAACTGAAGTGAAACAAAAATATATCGCCGTCTTGAATGAGATAATCTTTTGGTTCACGTCGGACGAGGTTTTCTGCTTTGACGGCGCGTTCACTTCCCAGCCGAATTAAGTCTTCGGCTTTTGTAACTTCCGCCCGAATGAATCCTTTCGCCATATCGGTATGAATTGCGGCGGCGGCATCCAATGCGGTACCGTCTTTGGGAACAAGCCATGTTCGGATTTCCTTTTCACCCGCAGTCAAAAACGTCATCTGCCCCGAAGCGTCAAGCATCATTTTGATAACAATTTTTTTATCGGTTGAAGGAAGCTGCATTTCATTGAGAAAATCTGTTTTTTCTTCCGGCGACATTTTATCGAGTTCCGCTTCGAGCCGAACACTCACCGCAATCACCGGAAACTCCGTCTCCGCCAATTTTTCGTACTGTTTTAAATCCGTTTCATCATCCGCCGTGTTAATAATCATCATTCGCGGTTTACCGCTGAGTAATCGAAAACCTCGGACAATACGTTGTTGTTCGGGAGTCAATTGATTTTCTTTAACGGGTTGACCGGATTCGAGTCCTTCCCGAAGTTGTTCAAGCGTTATGAGTTCAAACTCAAATCGTTCGTGTTCTGATTTTGGAACAGGACGTTTGTTTTGTTCCGTAACTTTTTCGATTCGATTTAAAACAATTTCAAGGTCGGCAAGAATCGTATCTTCCTGAAAGGCTCCGATTTCCGTTACGGGATTAGAACCGTCAAAAGTCGGCACAACCCAAACGAGTGCATCTGTTTCACGAAGTTGTGCCAGTCGTGCGGGATTCCCTTGTTGAGTACGCGATAAACCCGGTGTATCAACAATTTCAATACTTGCATACGTAATTTTTTTAGGTTTGTAAATTTCGATAAGAGCATCGAATCGCGGTTCGGGAATAGGAGCTGTCGCCGATTGTAACGTATGAGACAACGCCGGATCCGCAGCCATTCCTGTCAACCATTGAAATAACGTACTCTTACCAGAACCTTTGTAACCAACTAGTCCGATTTTCATAGAAATTTATTGAAAATTTGTTAAAGTGAATTTCTAAAAATTAAAATTCACCGCAAAAAATAAAAAAGATACGTTTTTTGTAATAACCTAATTTTTTGTAATAGTTTAAAATTATTTCCCTTCAACGATTTTTATTTCATCTTCGGTCAAGTCGTACAACGAATAAACGGCTTGGTCGATTTGTTGATCAAGACCTTCGATTTGACGTTGTAAAATTGTTTTCATTTGCGGTTTTTGTTCGGATAGTTCTTTGAGCTTTAGTTGTAACATTTGATCAACAAGCGAAATGATATTGTCGTGTAATTTTGTAAAGCCGATTTTAATTGGCAAGTTGAAAATGTGTTTTTTCTTTATTTGCGGAAATATACGTCGTTTTTCGTTGTTGATATTTTGATAAAGATACAAAAACAATTTGGAGTTTAATATTCCTAGCAGGCATTTGTAATCTATTTCTTTTTCGAATAATTTTATGATAAAAGTACTTGCCAATGCGTAATATTCTTCATTATCGATTGCTGCAATAATTTTATCGCTTGTTTGTCTGATAATTATTTTTTCTTCCGTTTTAAAAATATTGTTGCGGGTGTTGCTGTGTAAAAGTTCGGGTTCGTACAGTACGTATTTTCCGCCCCAAGTTTTTACGTATCGGTTAATGTCAAAGCCGACAATAACAGGACGCCATTTTTTGTTGTGTTGTTTATTGCTTGTAAATTGTTTGTCGTCGCCGGTTTGTATTCCGTTATAAATTTCGGCAAGTTCGCCTAGTTGTTTAATGTCGGGCAATTGATTTAGCTTGTACAAAAATTCATGAAAACCGGAATCCGCGTAAATGTTGAAATAAAACGACGGCTCGACGTTGAATAATTCTTGTTTAATAATTTTCGCGTTTGATTTATCTTTTAGGTGTTCGTTGTTTGTTAAGGAATATCGGATTTGTATTTTATTTTTTTTGAGATTCTTTGTTGATTTGTCAAAAATAATAATAGCGGTCGGAACGGTTGCCTTAAAAATCATGTATTGAAATTCGTCGATACTTTTTATTTTATGTTCTCGTACCAAAAAACGGCGTAACTTTGTCGATAACGGTTTCATTAAATATGTACTCGGCGTAATAAGAGCAACAGAACCAGTTTCAGGTTTCGCGATTAAACTCGCTTGTTCAATGAAAAAAACGTAATAATCAAATTTGTCTTCCGCTGTTTCGTATTTCTGCCGAAAGTAATTTTTAATTTCATCAGAGATTCCTTCGCTTCTCGTTGTTTCATACGGCGGATTTCCGATTACGATATTGAAGCCTCTGTTTTTTTTGAATATGTTTGGAAATTCTTTTTCCCAGTCGAAACAGTTGAGTTTTAACTGTTCGTCGTCGGTTAAATTGAATTTTTGTTGCGTGAAAAAATCTGTACCGATTAGGCTGT
>JAITBS010000123.1 GCA_031283515.1 Planctomycetaceae bacterium | reverse complement strand
TTTAGTGGGCAATGAGGGTTGTGCGCCCAATCGTGTAACACTTAATGCGGCAACCGCATTGGCGATTCGGGCGGATTCGGAGAGTGTTTTTCCTTCCGCAATTCCACATGCCAACGCCCCGCTAAACGCATCACCGGCAGCAGTTGTATCAACCGCTTTCACCTGATAAGCCGGAAGAAATTCTCCGCTCCCATGTTTTTCCACAAGCAATCCGCCTTCACTTCCCATTGTGATCAGAACAGATTTCACTCCCATATCAAGAAGTTTATCTGCCGCTTGCTGTGCAGAAACACGATCTGTTACACAAATACCCGTCAACCGCTCCGTTTCACTTTCATTTGGTTTGATACAGGTAATATCAGTCAGAATATTTGGGAGTAATGGAGTGTTTGGTGCCGGAGCCGGATCGAGAATTAACGGAACATGGTGTTTTTTTGTTAATTTTGCCGTGCAAGCAAGAATTTCCAGCGGCGTTTCCAATTGAATCACCACAACATCAGCAGACGCAATCACCAATTCCGCTTGTTCAACATCAGCCGGAACAAGAAATTCATTTGCCCCCGAAGCAACAGAGATGAGATTTTCCCCTTTGGCATCGACTAAAATTAACGCTACACCGGTCGCGTGATTAGAGTCACGAAAAATATAATCCGTATTGATTCCTTCGTTCCGGTAATGCGTAACCGCCTGATCACCGAACATATCCGTACCAACTTTAGCAATAAACGTAACTTGTGCTCCCAGTCTTGCAGCAGCAACCGCTTGATTGGCACCTTTACCTCCGTCTGCCAGAACGAATGTTCCGCCAATAACAGTCTCACCCGGAATAGGAATTTTTTGAGATTTTACAACCATATCCGTGTTCGAACTACCAACCACCACCACTTTAGCCTGTTTTGACATTCGACAATCTCCTATTTTAATATACTCATTGCACTTTAAAATTCGGCTTTATAAGAACAAAATTATTGTGTCTTTTATTTAAAGAGCCTTGTCAATTCCGTTTATCACGTCAAAAACTGTGATCCGGTCAAAACACACAAACCGAGTTGTAAGTGTGATGAATATCGGAACAGTTTAACGAATTTTTTATAACTTTGCCCAAATCAGCAATCCGAGTCCTACGACGAAAAACAGGAACATTGCTCCGAGCAGTTTATTGGTTTCTTTGGGAGCGTTACGAAATTCCTGCCAGATAAACACGCCCCAAATGGCGGAAATCAGGGTTGCTCCTTGTCCCAAACCGTAAGCAACTGCCGGAGATGCCACACCGGAAGCAATTACATTGAGTGTCATACCAACAGCCCAAATTCCGCCTCCGATAATTCCCCAAAGATGGTCACGAATACCGCCTTTGAAATAATCAACAAACGGAACCGGTTCACCAACAAACGGTCTTTTCATGACAACAGTATTGACAATAAAATTGCTCAACAAAATTCCAAGAGCAAAAATGAAATTAGCAGTGTAAGGAGTTATTTTACCGGATTCCAGCGTTCCCTTTTGCAAATTTTCTGCGGTAAGGAGAGCAATGCCGCCGTCATTTAAACGAACACCGGCAAGTGAACTGGCGACAAAATAATAGAACAACGACATCAAAACTCCACAAAGTACCGATAAAATCAATCCCTTCGCAGAAACATTTTTTTGTTGTGCCGGAATTTTTCGATAGGCAATGGCATTGATGATGATAGCGGCGGTAACCAATGCGATACCGCCAAAAAGTAAAGCAGGATTTCCTTCTGGTTTGGCAACATAATTTAGCAAAACACCCAAAACCAAAGCCAAACCAATTCCCACAGGAAATGCTACGGACATTCCGGCAATTGCAATTGCCGCTACAAGTAAAATATTCGCGATATTGAAAACAACTCCTCCCATAAATGCACTAAAGAGAGATGTTTTTTCTGCTTGAAGGAGGTCTTCAAAAAAACCGCGTCCATATTCACCGTGATTGCCCATTGTCAGAGCGAAAATCAGTGACAGAATCACAACACCCAATACATAATCCCAATAAAAAAGTTCATAACGCCATGTTTTACCGGCTAATTTTTGGGTATTTGCCCATGATCCCCAACACAGCATCGTAACAAAACAAAAAAGAACCGCAATCGAATAACTTTCTACTAAAAACATATTATTACCCTTTCTAAATTTTATTTTAGAATGTTTTATTAGTAACGAAAAACAATATTTTCGATTTGAATATTTGTAATATTTTATTTAGTGTCCCAACATTTTTTTCATCGCTTCTTCATGTTGTGCGGCGAGTTCTTCGGTGGTGAACGCCGAGTCGGAACGTTTAGTGGGACGGAGTAAAATCAGTATTGCGAAACTGAGAAAGAGCAAAACCAAGAAATAAGAAAGAACCCAATCCGGTTCTTCTTCCGATGCTTCCGCACCAAAAACTAAAACCGGTTGAAAAAAGAATAAAACACAAAAAAACAATATCAATAGAATATTTCGAAATTGAGACGACATAACAAAATCCTGTAAAAAAAGGAAACCTAAGAAATAGAACTCAATAATTCAGCAACCGCCCAGAAAATGCAATCAATAATGACGTAACAAAAAATATTCCCAACAAACAAGGTTCTGTAAGAGCAATAGCCGTTATTCCTGATTTTGTTTTCGCTCTTTCAGGTTTTTTCATTATGATTATTTATTTACGCAGGGTGTTGCCTTTTCGGGGCGGTTACTGAATAGTTACAAAACTTTTATAATTTGAAAACATTTCCCAAAACAAACATTTACGAAATGTAATCTATCAGTGGAATTATTATTTTTGATTCTTCACCCCGAAGTGGGTGATATTTTCATAACCGTAGGTCAAGCGAAGCGCGACCTACGGTAAACATCTCTCCTCAACATCGTCTGAAAGACG
>JAITBS010000111.1 GCA_031283515.1 Planctomycetaceae bacterium | reverse complement strand
AAAATTCTGTCTTTCAGGCAGCAACCCATTATCAGGGACAAGTCGGCTATCGCCCCAATCTTTCGGCGAAAGATTGACTACCCACTGTATAGTTGCAATTTTTTCCGTGATTGCATTTTGGCAAGAAGTCGATAAATGTTTATCTGATTGCCCCTTGAAATGATTTGATAATGAATTACAATGGAGCACTTAATTTCGCTTATTCCCTATAACATTCTTTGATAGATTGTTGGTACAAACGGAACAACCGCAAAATAAATTTGCTTGCTGATTTATCCGAAACTATTTATTTTGCTATTGAGATGTATTCCGCCTAAAATATAAAAGATCACTCCACTTAAAACCCTTACATCGGGTTCAACCCTAATCTCAACCCAAACAAACAACCAGACAATGATTGATGCAGTCAAAACCTTAACCCTTAACGGTATTCAAGTTCCTATTAACGAAGAACGTAATTTATTGGAACTTGCCCGAAAAGTCGGCATAGATATTCCGACCTTTTGTTATCATTCCGAATTGAGTATTTACGGAGCATGTCGGCTTTGCCTTGTCGATGTCAAAGGGCTTGGAATTGTGGCGTCTTGCTCCACAACTCCTCAGGAAGGAATGGTCGTTCATACCCATACCGAAGAACTTCGCCAAATGCGTAAAGTTGCTTTGGAACTAATTCTGGCAAATCACGATCAAAATTGTACTCTTTGCCCAAAAAATACCAATTGCAAACTCCAATCGTTGACCCGACAACTCGGTGTCAACGCTGTCCGGTTCAAACGGACTTTTGTCGAACGCCCGGTTGACCGGTCAAGTTTGTCGCTTGTCCGCGATCCCAATAAATGTATTCTCTGCGGCGATTGTGTCAGAGCGTGTAACGAAATTCAAGGTGTTGGTGCTATCGGTTTTGCCGGTCGAGGAGCAAAATCAACTGTGGTGCCTCCATTCAATAAAGATCTTGCGGATATTGAATGTGTCAACTGCGGACTTTGTGCAACAGTTTGTCCTGTTGGGGCGTTGACGGTTCGGGATGATGTCAATATTGTTTGGAAAGCAATTAACGATCCCAAGAAAAAAGTTGTTGTTCAAATTGCACCGGCAGTTCGGGTGGCGATTGGCGAAGCGTTTGGTGGAATACCCGGTTCCATCGAATTAGGACGTATTGTTGCTGCTCTCCGAGCCATCGGATTTGATCAAGTCTATGACACAAGTTTTGCCGCCGATCAAACAATTTTCGAAGAAGCCACCGAATTTATTGGGCGAAAAATCAAAGGTGAAAAATTGCCGCAATTTACTTCGTGTTGTCCGGCGTGGGTCAAATATGCGGAGCAATTTTTGCCAGATTTTCTTCCCAATCTTTCGAGTTGCCGCTCACCGCAACAAATGTTCGGTCCAACCGCCAAACTGATTTTGCCGGAACAACTTGGTGTTGCTAAAGAGGATTTAATTGTTGTAGCGATTATGCCTTGTACTGCCAAGAAATTTGAATGTAAACAATCTAAATTTATTGAAGACGGTATTGCCGATGTTGATCATGTTCTGACCACACAGGAATTGGTACGAATGATTGAAGAAGCGGGACTTCGGTTTAACGAATTACAACCGCAATCGCTTGACCCGCCGTTTAATTTCAAAACCGGCGGCGGTGTTATTTTTGGAACAACCGGCGGTGTTATGGAAGCGGCGTTGCGTTTTGCTGTGGAAAAACTGAAGGGCGTCAAGTTGGACACTTTTGAATTTACCGAAGTACGCGGCGATAAAGCAATTCGGGAAGCGGAATTTAATATTGACGGGATTATTATTCGGGTTTGTGTGGTTTACGGTCTTGCCAATGCGAGAAAAGTTGCGGAAATGATTCGGAGCGGCGAAAAAACATACGATTTTGTCGAAGTTATGGCATGTCCGCTTGGTTGTGTCGGTGGAGCCGGACAACCGGTTACCAATGATTGGGAAGTCCGGCATAGCCGTTCAGAAGGTCTTTACAAGGCAGATAAAATGTTGCAACTCCATAAACCGCAAGACAATCATGTTTTGCTGGAATGTTACGACAAATATTTCGAAGGCGGTATTGGCGGACACACGGCTCACGAATTGTTACACACAACTTACCGTAACCGTCGTAGGATTTACGGATTAACGCTTCCGGTTTTGGACGAAGCCGGAACAACTCCTGAGGTTCGGGTTTCGGTTTGTGTGGGAACAAGTTGTTTTGTTCGGGGCAGCCAAACCGTCTTAAAGAAAATCGCCGATTATGTGCAAGATCGAGCATTGGGGCATTTAGTCCGCATCGAAGCAACTTTCTGTACAGAAAATTGTGACCGCGGTCCCACAGTAACGGTTGGAGAAACAATGATCTTCAAAGCAACTCCCGAAATGGCAATCGCCGAATTAACAAATCAACTGGCAACTGTTAAAGAAGTGGTTTAGTTTTTGAATCGGGATTTTCTTGAATCGGAATCATATTTCAACGGTTTGTAAAAAAGTTTGGGCAATGGCAATGTTTTTTGGAGATGTTTTTTTTGAGATGTTTTTTAGAAATGTTGAAGTGTTTATCTGAGGTGATTTATGTACAAATTGATTATAATTTGTTGGTTGAGTATTGTCGGGGTACTTTCTGCGGCGGAACAGACGGATTTTTTGGGAGTGAAGCCGACACGGAGTGAAACATCCGGTAACACCACCCGATACTATCATTCCAATGGTTCTCTGATGGGGTATGCCGCAACAAACGGTACAACAACCCGCTATTACAAAGCCAATGGTGTATCAGCAGGGCGAAGTGAAAAGTCCGGTAACACCACACGATTCTATCAGTCCAACGGTTCTAGTGCCGGAAGGGCAATTATTTACGGTAATACAACGCGGTTATACCATGCTGACGGCACTTCCGCCGGTCGAAGCCAAACAACCACTTCCGGTGTTACCCGTTACTACAACTCCAACGGTTCCAGTACCGGACGTAAAGAAGTAAACGGTTCAACCAGCCGATATTACAAACCATAACACTCTTGCTATACTCATCACACTTGATAATTCGTTTTTCATTTTTTGACAAGATCAAAAAATTTGACAGGACAAGCAAAATTGACGAGATTTTTAAAGAAAAGAACGCGAAAAACTCGCTAAGGAACTTAAAAAGCGTGAAAAAGAACGTGAAAAACTTGCTCTGAAACTTGAAAAAGAACATGACGAGCGTGAAAAAGAACGTGAAAAACTTCTTGCAGAAATTGCCCAACTCAAAAAAAATAAACAAAAATGACGCCTTGCGGCTAATGAGATTGCCAAATAACTTTGCTATCACGTGAAAAAGTAAGTGGTTATTTTTTTACCGTGTAATGTATATTATTTTCATTCTGTATTTTATGACATGGCGAACTCCAGAAGAATCGGCATTATTAACAGTGAGCCGTAAGGCAATGAATGACGAATTTGAAGTGATGTTTCCACGTTTGGATTTTCCGCAAGGAACCAAAGCGGCTCTTGATGCACTCGATGAAGTAGAACGTCTTGAACAAGTTTTATCCGTATTTCGTTTTGACAGTCGGGTTCAGTATATCAATCTGACCGCCCACGAAATTCCCGTTCGGCTCGATGAAGAATTGTTTGGTCTGATGAGTCTTTGCGTAAAATTTGCCGAAACAACAGAAGGTGCCGTCGATATCACCAGTACACCACTTTGGAAAATATGGGGTTTTGCCAAACGTAAAGGCAAAATTCCAAACCCTTCAGAAATTGAAACAGCGTTGGCGAATGTGAATTACCGGTTACTCGAACTCAATCCCGAAACAAAAACTATTCGATTTAGAAAAAAAGGTGTTGAATTGAATTTTGGTTGTGTTGGCAAAGGTTTTGCGTTGGATATTGCGTCGCGGAAACTTTTGGAACAACATGTTGACCGTTTTTTGTTTCAGGGTGGTTTGAGTAGTGTGTTGGCGGTTGGTTCCGGTTGGAAGATTGGAGTTGCGCATCCAATGCGTCCGGGTAAACGGTTGGCGGAATTGGTGTTGAATAATGAAGCGGTTGCCACTTCCGGTTCGCAAAAGCAGTTTTTTCGTCACAAAGGGCGGTGTTATTCTCATTTGATTGACCCACGCACCGGACAACCGGTTGAAGGAGTTCTTTCTGTTACAGTGCTCGCCCCCACCGGAACACAAGCCGAACTCCTCTCAACAGCGTTTTTCATACTCGGTGCCGAACAAACTGAAGAATATTGTAAAAAAAATCAGGAAATCACCGCCCTTATGACGATTTCCGTACCCAAAAAAGCCGGATTCGAAATTCGGTCTTTCGGCTGCAACAATGAAAAAATCCGCTTTATTGAGGACAACAATATTCCCAATCTTTCCTGAATTTTGAAAATTGTGATTGTGGTTGTAACTTTCGGTCGGTAACAGCCCACTCTTGACAAAATGGTTGCCCAAAAATAAACTTATAACGATGATTTTATTATTAAATGAATGTCATCGCCAACTATTTAACTCCTATTTTTTCCAACATTCTTTATGAAAACCCGATTTGAATCTTTTGCCGGTCTTTCTGTTGCAATTATTACGCCTTTTAAAAATGGTCAGGTTGATTATAAAACACTTCAGGATCAGGTTGAATTTCAGATTGCAGCCGGAACTACGGCAGTTGTTCCGGTTGGCACGACCGGCGAAAGCCCAACCCTTTCCTTTGATGAACACGAACGCGTTCTCCGCGCGGTGGTCGAAGCCGCAAAAGGAAAAATTAAAGTCATGGCAGGCTCCGGTGCTAATTCCACTCAAGAAGCTCTGCATCTTACACAATTCACTCAAAAAGTCGGTGCTGATGCCGCTCTTGTGGTTGCTCCGTATTATAACAAACCCACTCAGGAAGGACTGTTTCAACATTACAAACTCCTCGCCCAATCAGTGGATATTCCGATTTGTATTTATAATATCCCCGGTCGTTGCGCCCGAAATATCGAACCGGAAACAATAATCCGACTCGCTCAATTTCCTAATATCGGAATGGTTAAAGAAGCAACCGGTTCAATGGATCAGACCTCTTCAATTATTGCCAATACCAATCTCACCGTTTTAAGCGGCGATGATAGTTTGACATTGCCGTTGCTGGCACTTGGAGCCAGAGGAATTGTTTCGGTTGTCGGTAATATTATTCCTAAAGATATGATTGCTCTCTGTAACGCTTTTGAGAATGGGAATATCGAAAAAGCACAAGAATGGCATTACAAAACCTACTCGCTTTGCCGTGATATGCTTGCACTTTCAACAAACCCCATTCCCATCAAAGCTGCAATGAAAATGTTAGGACGTGATACCGGTGAACTCCGCCTGCCACTGACAACACTCTCCGAAACCGAAGAACAAAAATTACAGAAAACTCTTCAAAATTACGGGCTTCTATCGTAACCGTCACATAATAATCAAAAAATATACAATAATCTTGACAATAAAAAATTAAGAATCTTTGCTGTTGTGGTATTTTATGTGACCGTTTTGAACATTGCCGTTTGGACAAAGGTTTTGTTTTATTTGGGGGGTCTTGGAATTTGTTTTTTTAGATATAAAATGAAACTCTGTTATTTTTAGGAGATAAATATTATTTAAATATTTAGCGAATGATTCCATGATTATAGAAAGTTTTTGAGGATTCAAAAGTAATGTCCGAATCAAAAGGAAAAGAAGAAGTTATCGAATTACCCGGAATAGTTGTCGAAGAAGTACGCGGGGCATTCCGAGTGAAGTTGGAAGATATGGAGCATATTGTGTTGTGCCGCTTGGCAGGTAAAATGCGCAAATTTCGGATACGTGTTGTACCAGGAGATCATGTTACAGTCGAAGTAAGTCCGTATGATATGAGCCGCGGACGCATCACGTA
The DNA here is from genome assembly GCA_031283515.1 of Planctomycetaceae bacterium. Taxonomy (GTDB): domain Bacteria; phylum Planctomycetota; class Planctomycetia; order Pirellulales; family Thermoguttaceae; genus WRKP01. The sequence continues at coordinate 6,657 of JAITBS010000111.1, read as the reverse complement.
TCGAGAACGCTAATGTTCACAACCTTCTTTAAATTTAAGCATTTTATTATCGCACTTTTAGGAAAATACAGATATTATGAATCTATTGTTGTGAACAGTTCCCGAATTTTTATTTTATAAAAGGAAATCACAAAAATGACATTGAACCTTGATATTTCACAGATTCAACGTAAAAGAAATCAATTTTGTTGGTTATTTTTATCGTGTTTGCTTATTGGATGTATCAGTATTACTTGCGCTTATGTTGCTCTTCAATATGCCAAAAATGAGAAAGCTGATATTAGTGTCAGAGATGTCCGTTTTAACCTTGCCGAGATAGAGTCTCCACAATATCATTTTTGGCGAATTTGGGCGAATGTGTGTAGTACAGGCGGAAAATTACTACTTACACCAATCACGTTGGTTGTTTATATTCAATATTTGCTTTCGTTGGGATATTCGTATCGACGAACAACCCTGTATTTTTTCGCAACATTGTTGTTACCCATTATTAATTTGTTTATTTTATTGCATGTTCTTCGTTTGGGAGGAAAATATATTACCGATTTACAAACGCAACAAGTTTACTCTTAAACACTTACACTTGCTGATTTTTACACCAATACTTTGTAACCATTTACAAAAATAATCAAGAGATTGCTTGGCGTACTTGCTGACAATGAATCAGATTGATGTCGGCAATTGGTAATTCCCGTTCCGGTACAACGGTAAAGGAAAGCCTTTTGGAAAAACACCTTTCTAATTGTTGTCGTGGATAGTTACAAAGTTTACAAAAAATTATTTCAATAATCTCGCCGAAATAAATTGCCCGCGTAGCTCAACTGGCAGAGCGCAGCATTCGTAATGCTGAGGTTGAGGGTTCAATTCCCCCCGCGGGCTGTCGCTCTAACTTGATAAGAACCAATAAGTTACAATCCACAAAAATATGCGAACATTCTTTTTTTTAGTGTTTTTCACGGCGTTTCTTTCTTGTACTGCTTTTACAGTTATTGCCGAAGATGTTCATTATCACGGTGCCTTGACAATGAAACCGGCAACGGAATTAAAACTTTGGCAAGGTCTTGCGCCCGGTGAAAAATCCGGTGTTGTCGGTGAAGAAAAAGCAGAACCCGGTAAGGAAACAATGCCAATCATTCGTGTTCAAAACGTTACGGAACCAACACTTACCGTTTATCAACCGAATCCCGAAAAAGCAACAGAAACTTGTATTCTCATTTTTCCCGGAGGCGGTTACAATATTTTAGCGTACAATCACGAAGGTACGGAAATTGCTCATTGGCTCAATTCGATTGGTATTACAGCGGTTGTTGTCAAATACCGTGTTCCGCGCCGACCCGAACAACCAAAACATCTTGCTCCGCTTCAAGATGCACAACGAGCAATCCGACTTGTTCGGCAAAACGCAAAAACATGGAAAATCAATACTCAAAAAATTGGTGTTCTTGGTTTTTCCGCTGGAGCCCATTTGACGTTAATGCTCGCAACTAACTACAACGAAAAGGTTTACGAACCTGTTGACAATACCGACCAATTAAGTGCCAGACCCGATTTTGCGGTACCGATTTATTTGGCTTACGCTTTGGGAGAAAAAAATGATCAAAAACGTGTGGATATTCCGCTCGAAGAAAATATCAAAATCACGAAAGATACTCCGCCTATGTTTCTCTCAATTTGTGATGATGATTCAGTCGGTTCTATGGGAAGTGTACAACTTTATAGGAAACTTCGTGAATCTGAAATCCCTTGTGAACTTCATATTTTCGTAAAAGGAGGACATGGTTATGGGATTCGCACGGATCGCGGTCCTGCCGCCGGTTGGAATCGTCTTTGTGAAGATTGGTTGAAACAAATAAAATTCTTGTAATAATTACTATTTTCCGTAATGCTTTGTTTGTTGGTAATATTTTTGTGAACTTCTAAAAAATTTGTCTGGTTTGGTATCTATACAGTAGTGATCTTATTTTTGTGGCAGGCATTTTAGGGTAGGCGACCTTTCGCCGAAAGGTCGCAACGGTTGTTTTTGTTATGGTGTTGTACACAGTTGGTTTTTCATTTCCGTCCGGCAACAGGGGCAAGTCGGCGAGTACGCCGACCAACGGTGGGTGAAAACGTTTCGGCGAAAGGTCGCCTACCTTTTTGAGAAAAACGAATATTCCACTGATAGATTACGAGTTACTAAATCAAAAAGATGTAACCCCTTTCACAAAACAACATTAGTCCTGAAGAAAATTTTCAACCACAAGATCGTTGGTTACCTTATCAACACCCGGTTCCATACGAAGCATCATTTCAGCAAGTTCGCGTTGGCGGGAAGTCTTGACACTGCCACTCAATCGTACTGTTCGATTCTTAAATTCAAAATGAATCCCTTGAATTTGCAAATGATTTTGTATTCGACGAACAATGTCATTGGTAATCACCGTATTGGTTTGTTCAAATAAGTCCGTCAATTCATCGTTCTCAACCTTTCCAGTAACCTTTCCAGAAAGCGGACGAAGCGGAAATTGGTTAAAATCCAGCTTCAATCGCGGAGAATACCGCTTCGTTTTCACATCAACCGCCTCAATAACTGTTCGGTTTGTTTCAGGAATCACCTCTTCAACAACCAGTTTTCCCTCCACAGCAGATTTAACCGAAGCCGCTGTATTCGTCGTCGATTGTATTTTCTGCGTCATTGATTCAACAATATTGTCAATTGAACTCTCAAGAGAAATCTCACCACCTTGCTCGCCCGTCAACGACTTCATCATATCATCAACTGACGGAAAAATCTCTTCATCCGATAAACTATTTTGTTGAGCAAAAACTGTTGAACAAAAAATGTAAAATAAAAATGCAAAATAAATAATCTTTCTCACAACAACCTCCTCTTCATCAATAAATAATAACAAACGATTTCATTATTATCGGCATTCCGACAAAAAAATTATCCGTCAATTATATTCGGTACTTTAAGTGTATTAAAAAAATTTCAGCGGAATTTTTATTTTTCCAAACGAATCCCGCTAGGTAAGGAAATGTATGAAGGAAATGTATGATTGAGATAATTCGGCTGCTATTTTCCACAATAATCAATGGCTCGCGCAATTTCGCTTTTCAGTTCTTGTCGTGTAACAATTCGATCAATATAACCGTGTTCTAAAAGAAATTCGCTTGTTTGAAAACCTTTGGGTAATTCCATTCGGAGTGTTGCCTTAATTGTTCTGGGACCTGCAAAACCAATCAGAGCTTTAGGTTCGGCAAAAATTAAATCGCCAAGCATCGCAAAACTGGCAGCAACTCCACCCATCGTCGGATTGGTCATGACGGAAATATACAAACCGCCGGATTGGTGAAATCGTGACAATGCCGCAGAAACTTTCGCCATTTGCATTAAAGAAAGAATTCCTTCATGCATTCTGGCACCACCGCCACTGCCCGAAATAATTACCAAAGGCAAATTTTCTTCAGAGGCATGTTCGGTAATTCGTGTCAATTTTTCTCCGACTACAGAACCCATACTGCCCATAATAAAACGTGAATCGGTCACCCCAAACGCCACACGACGCGCCCGAACACGACCAACTCCTACTATTGCCGCTTCTTTCAAACCCGTCAATATTTGATCTTCACGTATTCGGTCAGGGTAAGAACGACGATCATAAAACCGCAACGGATCTGCCGAAAGAATATCTGCACTCCATTCTTCGAAAGTTCCTTCGTCAAAAACTTGTGTAATTCGTTGTTGTGCCGAGACATACCAATGGTACTCACATTCCGGACAGACATTCATTCGCCGTTCCGCCTCTTTTCGGAAAATAGTTGCCTGACAACCCGGACAACGAACCCAAAGCCCCTCTGGAACTCCCCGCTTACGACGCGGAATACCATCCGAAAGAATCTCTTCAACGGGAACCTGAATAGAAGAGTCGGACATCGTCTTAAAAATCAAAGAAATGTATAAACCAAACCAAAAATAGGATTATACACAAACACCCTAAAATAACAAGACCGGATATTGAATGGTTTTACGCAGAGGCAAGAGTGATTTCCGGTTCAAATTCCAACATTTCTTTGGGTTGGTCTGTTGAAAAACTTGCTTTAGATTTCGTCCAGTCCTCCAAAACCTCGTTGATCTGCCGATCCAACTCCGCAAGACGATCCAGCAATTCCCCATGCCGAGTATCAATTTCCAAAAGTCGGGTTAGCAGTTCACCCATGGTATTCTCCTCATTTAATGTCCCCAAAAGATAATACAATATTTAACATCGTCAAAAACAAAAACAAAAAAACAGAATCAACCCTATTGACGGAATATTTTTACTAATCAAAAAAGTTTGTTTATTTTATCCAAATTAACATGTTCGGTGTTGAACTTCACATTGTTCAAATAGTCCACAAATTACGCCGATTTCCGCAAATTATTTTAAAAAAGTTTATTGAAAAGAATCCTTGTATCTTTGGTCTTGTATCTTTGGTCTATTCTCCTTTCGTCTGTTTCGTATTCTCAAAAAATAATCTGTGAAAATCTGCGTAATCTGCGGACTAAAAATTTGTGAAAATCTGTGAAAATCTGCGTAATCAGCGGACTAAAAATCTGTGAAAATCTGCGTAATCTGCGGACAAAAAATAGATAGTTACATTTTTTAGTCCGGTATTTTTGTATCCTTTCTCCGTTTCACCTGAAGTGTTCCAAACCGATAAGACACTCTCACTAAATTCAATTGATAAAGGAGAAAAATTGCTTGACGTTGGGATTCAAAACGAGGATAAGGAACCCAATCGTTCCAATTATTCAAATACTGGTAAAGTGCCAACGCCAACAAAATTCTTGATCGGTTATAGGAAAAACATTGACGAAAAATCGAAATTCCCCAGAATGTCATAAGAGGAGCAACACAGAAAATCATCAAAGGAAATACCAAACAACCGGAATTCACCGGTAACCAAATTAACGTTTTTTTAATTGCCGGAAAATTATTATCGAGTTGTGCAATGAAAAAAAGAGAAGTATTGAGCCATCCTGTTCCCGTAACAACACAAAGAAATAAAACCGGCAAAATTCCGTCCGGTAATAACAACGGTAACGGAATCAATGTAGAAATAATAATTGAAGCGTAAATAGTTGCGATCCAAAATACGAAAGCAATCATTTCAACAACTGTTCCGAACACGCAATAACCCAAATTATACCGGTGAATACACCGGATTAGATCGGACAACGTGAACTCTTTCGGAACAGTCATTATTTATTTCTGGTGGGTTCGCAAATTATTCTTCCATCATACGAAGGTAGAAAGAGTCACTGAGGTAGAGAAGAGTCTAAGTCACCGAGTACAAATTGTGCTGCTGCGAGATGAAGTTTTAGCATTGCCGTGTCCCAAAACACTCGCGGGTTATGACCAAACGCAATGTAACAACAACGTCCTTGACCATACTGTTTAACCCAAAGTAACGCATAATCCTCATCAGCACGTTCTTTCAATTCACCAAACGGTAAACGATGAAGATTTGACGGGGCGTTGTCCACACTCAGCAAAATTTGTTGTTTTTGTCGTGAATACTGTTCCACAAATCGCGGAATCTCATCCCGATACCAAAATCCTTCTTTAGGAAAAAATTGAGTCAACGGATGTTCTGGGGCTTCGACTTTGACGAAAACCAATTCATCGGTTTCACGATGTACCATACCGCGTGCACCAATCATTTCACCAAAAACCGCCCAGTCATCCTGACCAATCTTATCGCCGCCGTAACAAATAAACGCCGCCGCCGCAGAATGTAACGCCAATAAACCTCCTCCGTTTTTAACATATTCTTCAAAATCATGCCGCAATTGATTGTCCTCAAAAAGATTACCAACCGTATTGTTAAAAACGACCGCATCAAATTTTTGCAAATGTTCTGCTTTGAAGTCCGCCGGTTCATGGGAAACAACAACCTCAAACGCTTTGGTTCGTAACCCCATTTGAGTAAATGCAAAATTAGCACAAACAATCGAACGATGCCCCTCAAAATCAACATTCAAATCAAAAATCAATAGTTTTCGCGGTTGTTTCGGTTTGACAATCGGTTGAGTGGGAAGTGCTAACGTGATTAAATCTTTATCACTTTGAAGAAGTGCTTTTTCAGGAACAACACGAAGATAGGGGTTATAAACCGGTTTCGGCGTTTCCGGTTTCGGCGTTTCCGGCTTCGGAGTTTCCGGTTTCGGAGTTTCCGGTTTCGGCGTTTCCGGTTTCGGAGTTTCTGGTTTTGGAGTTTCCGGCTTTGGAGTTTCTGGTTTTGGCGTTTCCGGTTTCGGAGTTTCCGGCTTTGGAGTTTCTGGTTTCGGAGTTTCCGGCTTTGGAGTTTCCGGTTTTGGAGTTTCTGGTTTTGGAGTTTCTGGTTTTGGAGTTTCTGGTTTTGGAGTTTCCGGTTTTGGAGTTTCCGGTTTCGGAGTTTCTGGTTTTGGCGTTTCCGGTTTTGGCGTTTCCGGTTTCGGAGTTTCTGGTTTTGGAGTTTCTGGTTTTGGCGTTTCCGGCTTTGGAGTTTCTGGTTTTGGAGTTTCCGGTTTCGGAGTTTCTGGTTTTGGCGTTGGTACCGGAACCGGAGTATCAGCCAACATATTTGTCGAAATAATAAACAAACTCAATCCATAAATCAAAATGAAGAGATATTTTATCATAATTTTAACTG
>JAITBS010000106.1 GCA_031283515.1 Planctomycetaceae bacterium | reverse complement strand
CGGAATGTGATCTCGATTACATTCCGAATAAAGGACGGCATGGTGAAATCCGCGCCGCTCTGTCAATGTCGCTTGGTTTCGGCGGTCATAACAGTGTTATTGCTATAAAAAAGTTTGTACCGATCCCAAAACAACACCGCTAACACTTGAAATTACCGCCGAAACAAAAGAAATCACGTTGGATGCCGGAAAATCCGTGAAAATCCGAATTGATTAAATATTTCGAAAATATTCGGCAGTATTTTCTGTTGCGTATTATTTTTTATCAGTCCCGTAGGAACGAGATGTGCATAACCGTAAGTGAAACGCAGCGCAACCTACGGTTATGTACATCTCACCCCTAGCGGTGTTAAGAAGGAAAAACAAAAATGACACGGAAATTGAAATGTTAAAAAGACCCAATATTATCAATTTTCAAGTTCCTTATCTAATTGTTTTTGTGACAAGAATTTATCAATTGACATTTTTCCATCAGAAAACATTCCGACTAAATGATCAAAACGCGGCTCCTCTTCAGAAAAAGGGGTCAAAATAATAGAACCATTTTCTTCATGTATTTTTACTTTATTGGTACGAATTTTTGAAAAAATCGGTTCCGGTAACACTTGAACATCCAATATCATGTCAGTCATAAATATACTCCTTATTCTATCTGTACTTTCCCAGTATCAACAAAATGATCTTCAAACTCTTTTGTTGTTTCAACAATTTATATGGGTTTAGGAACAACATTTACGAATAAAATAGCCCAATAATTTATCCCAATTATTTTACCACTTTAACAAGATCAGACACAAGTACCCACATTTTTAAAAATATATTGATAAGAACGTTTGTAAAATTGAACGCTATCTTGTGTATTTTTGATTTGTTTTTATAATATTTGTAAACCGGTTATGAATTTGTTTTCGTAACTGTTTATTTGTACGTTGAACAAAGAACAACCTTTTACACTGAAAAATGATTATGAAACTTATTAGTTTATTTTCGTTATTGATGACGATGTTTCTGTTTTCTGTTTTTACGGTAACAGTTCAAAGTCAGGATTGGAATGTCCGTGATCATATTCCTTTGGAGGAATTTACGATTCAAAGTCATCGCGGAGCCGGAAATCTTGCACCGGAAAATTCACTCGAAGCCTTCGAAATCGCCTGGAATTGGGCAACCATTCCCGAAGCCGATTTACGATTGACCAAAGACGGTGTTATCGTTGCGTTTCACGATAACAATTTCAAACGAATCCTTCCAAACGCTTCCGAAGAAATACAAAATAAAGGTGTTGCCGACCTGACAATTCAAGAAGTAAAAAAACTTGACATCGGTCTTTGGAAAGGTGAAAAGTTCGCCGGTCAACATATCGCAACACTTCATGAAATTTGTGAAGTCCTGAAAAAATATCCGAAACGGAAAATTTATATCGACATCAAAAAAATCAACTTCGAACAACTCGCACGCGAAACCGAACTCGTTCATCCGCAACTCATTTTGGCAAGCACTGTTTATGACGAAATTAAACTTTGGAAAAAACTTGCTCCTAAATCATTAACGTTACACTGGATGGGAGGAACGGAAGAAAAATTGACGGAACGGCTCGATTATTTGGAAAAAGTCCGGTTCGAAGCCGTTGACCAACTTCAAATTCATGTCACGATCAACAAAGAAGGTCAGTTTTCACCGTCCGATCTTTTTCTTCGTAAAACCGGTGAACGGTTACGAAAATATGGCGTTTTATTTCAAACATTGCCTTGGAACGGAAATGACCCGAAAGTGTATCAACATCTTCTTGATCTTGGAATTGCCAGTTTTGCAACCGATTTTCCAGACGTAACCGTTAATACTGTCCGAAAATATTACGGTCAACCGCCAAAGAATCCGTAATCAATTTCCGGCAGTAATTTTTGTTCTCTATAGTTTTTCTGAAACACTTAACCATTTAATGAACTATGAAAAATTTTTATTTTATTTTGTTCCTTACTTTTTCGTACAGTTTGCCGATGATTGTTCAGGCACAGGAAACAACCAATCCGAAAATCGTGGTGCCGTTGATGTTGGCTCATCGCGGTTTGTCTGGTTTGGCTCCTGAAAATACGTTGACTGCTTTCAAATGGGCGGTTGCAGTCGGAGCCGATTCAACAGAATGCGATGTTTATCGAACTGCTGACGGTGTTCTCATTCTCTCGCATGACCAGAACACAAAGCGAACAACCGGAATTGACGCCGATATTACAAAAATGAACATCGAAGAAGTACGAAAACTCGATGCCGGTTCCTGGAAAGGTAAACAATTTGCAGGAGAACAAATTCCCACTTTAGAAGAATATCTGAAACTTCTGAAAAGTACAAAATGTACTCCCATTATCGAAATCAAACAATCAGGCACCGAAAAGGATATTGTCGAATTACTTGCCAAACTGGATATGACCGAAGACGTTTTTATTGTTTCGTTTATATCGAAATCGCTTGCCGAAGTGAAACGTTTGGAACCGCGATTGAAGTTTGCCCACATTTTCAGTTGGAAAGTGGAAGGTTCGGCGGAATCAAACGCCGAAGCCTTTGCAACAAAACTCATCGCCGAAGCCGACAAAGCCGGAACAAATATGGTCAGTCTGTATCACGGAATGATTTCAAAAAAACTGGTCGATATTTTGCACGAAAAAGGCTTTTATGTTTGGGCATGGACGGTGAATGACGTTCCCCGAATGAATACTCTTCTCGATTGGAAACTCGACAATATTGGTACTGACCGCGCCGATGTCTTGATCGAAGTGATCAAACAACGGAAAAAATAAAACAAAAATGTTTTTCCGAAATGTTTTTAATTACGGTTATACGGTGTGCATTTATAAAAATTACGTAATATATCAGTGAAAAATTATCAAATAGACAGTTACTAACACAACAGTAGGTTAGAGAAACTTTTACAGAAAAAGATCGCTCACCTCTTGTCGATATACCTTTTTTATGTTATCAATATGGTTCAAATAAAAATTCCGCTGCAATATTACGGAAATTGTTAATACTCGTTTCTCTGTAATCTTAGGAAAGGACTTGAATTAAATGGAGAACTTCAAAAAATACTCCCTTTCAGGGAACTCTGGAATTTCCGGCGTTTATAACATAAATCGTTATAAATTATTCTTTTGTGTTATTTTTATATTTTTTATACAAATTTATTGTACGGCGGTTGTTTTAGCCGATGGAACAGAATTTACCTGCGAACCGGCGAATGATTGGACGGCGTTAGTTGACCGAACCAATGGTTGGATTGCAGGCGATGGGATTTATTCTTTTAGACTCGAAGATACAAACCTTGCCGCCAAAAATGGAAACAAAAAAATCAAAATCGCCTTTAGTTTTGCAGATTCCATGATTGGCAGTGTTAACCTCGACGGTTCGTACAAAAATGATCTTGTTATGGTTAATCATTGTTTCGCAACTCTGGATTCCAACATAACTCCTCCCGCTAAACCCCAATTGGTATTCCACTACAACACCAACTCAAAAGGACAACCCTCAAATCTGTTCGACCGGCAATATTGGCTCAATGACAGTATCACTATCAACTCCGTCCTGTACACAACCGGCATGGTTGTCGATGCAAAAACATGGACAACAGAAGGTATTTGGTTGTTGAGTATTCCGATTCGGGATGGGCAATTGGTTTTTTCGGAATACAAGACAAAACCAGTTGAACTCATTCACAGAACAAATGGTTACGAAGTTTTGTTTGGAATTGCGATTTGCGATCAAGGTAACGATATCTATGTTTATGGATTCCGCGATAAAACAGGCGAAATGTTTTACAAACGGCAATTATTGGTTGCCAGAACAAATCGGAATAATTACGGTAATACCGAAACATGGAAGTTTTGGACAGGCAAAGAATGGAGCAATTCGATAGCGGATTGCAACACCGACGAAGCCGCTTTAACACACGGTATTTCAAATGAATTGAGCGTAACTAAAATGGTCGGCGGTACGTATGACGGTAAATTTATTCTTGTTTACACGGAAGGGTGTATTGGCGAAAAATTAAATTTTGCCGTTTCGGATTCGCCGTTTACACCGTTCACCGGAACAACAACTTTTTACAATTGCCCCGAACCAAAATTATTTGACGACGAAGTTAAAAAGAAATACGGTCCCAAAGCACATGTTATCACCTACAACGCCAAAGCTCACCCGTTACTTTCAAACTCCGGCGAATTGATTGTGTCCTACAACCTCAATACATGGGGATTACGAGAAGGCATCATATTTGCGGACAAAAAATATTGTTTCCCGCGTTTTGTCCGCTTGAAATTAAAATAAGTGTAATTATTCAGTAGATTTTTTTGTCCGCAGATTACGCAGATTTTTTGTCCGCAGATTTTCGCTGAATTGTTAAAAAATGTTCAGAATATAATTCCTTCGTTTTGTTTCGTTATTCGCAAAAAATCGACTTACTTTCAATAGTTTCTTCCGTCACTTGTTTACTTTAGCTAGTTCCTGTTGAATTTCGGGATTTTCGTATTTTTTTGTAACTCACAATTGATTAACTCCTTTGGTGTTCCTGTTGCGGTAATGAAACCGCCGCGAATTCCGGCTTCGGGACCAAGATCAATAATCCAATCGGCTGTTCGTATTACAGCGAGATTGTGCTCAATCACAATAACCGTGTTGCCCCGTTCGGTCAGCCCCAGCAATACATCCAGCAACCGTTTGACATCACCGGAATGCAATCCTGTTGTCGGCTCATCCAGAATATACAACGTTTTTCCCGTTTCGATTTTAGCAAGTTCTGTTGCCAGCTTTACTCGTTGCGCCTCACCTCCCGAAAGCATCGACGACGATTGACCAAGCGGTAAATATCCCAACCCAACCCGTTGTAAACTCCGTAACACCCGATCAATTTGTGGTATGTTCTCAAAAAACGTAACCGCATCATCAATCGACATCGCAAGAACATCAGCAATTGATTTGCCCTTGTATTTAACAGTAAGCGTTGGGCGGTTAAAACGTTGACCGTTACAAACGGGACAGACAGAATAAAAATCGTTCAGGAAATGCATCTCAATTTTTTGTATTCCCTGCCCCTGACATGCCTCACAACGTCCGCCCGAAGCGTTAAAACTAAAACGATTCGCTTTATAACCTCGCCGTTTGGCATCTTTGGTTGTTGCAAAAATTTTGCGGATTTCATCGAAAATACCACTGTATGTTGCCGGATTACTCCGGTGAGAACGCCCAAGCGGCGATTGATCAACTTCCACTAACTTATCAATCTTGTCAACTCCTTGTAATTGTTTGAAATGACCGGTTGGTTTTACGTTCGATAAATAATCCCGAACGGCAGGAACCAATGTCTTATTGAGCAACGAACTCTTACCACTGCCGCTAACTCCCGTAACACATATCAATCCTCCAAGCGGAAAAGAAACCGTAATATTTTTCAAATTGTTCGTGGTAACTCCCTTCAATATAATCTCATGCGAAAACAACTTCTTTCGGCAATTAATCGGAAAATAAAACAGTGATAACGGAAAATCAAATGAATTACTTTCGGTTGAATTTGTCTCCGATAAATTTTGCACTGATAAATTTTGCACTGATGAATTTTGTTCCGATGAATTTGTTTCGGAATATTTGTTTTCCAGATGATCACGTTTCCATTGTTCTCCTTCTTTTTTCCATGTTGCAACAATATCTCCGCCGAAACGCCCTGAACCTGGACCGATTTCGATAATTTCATCTGCTTCACGTATGATAGATTCATCGTGTTCCACAACAAGAACGGAATTACCGTTTTTTTGCAACAATCGTATGGCATCGAGTAAACGCCGGTTATCGCGCGGATGTAAACCAAGCGACGGTTCGTCCAAAACGTAACAAACTCCCGTCAACCCTCCGCCAAGTCCGGTTGCCAACCGAACACGTTGTAATTCACCTCCGCTTAGTGTGTCCGCCGGACGGTCAAGAGTCAGATACTGAAGTCCGATTTCATTCAGAAATTCAATGCGAGGAATCATTTGTTTCAAAATCGGTTTAGCAATTTCCTGTTTTTCAAACGGAATTTCCAAAGTTCTGAAAAAATCAAGTGTTTCCTCAACAGTCAACGCACAGAGTTCATAAATCCGTTTGCCGCCAACCGTAACATTCCGTGATTCGGGACGCAACCGGCTGCCCAGACATTCCCCGCAAATATGTTCACCATCATAACCGGTTCCTTCACATTTTGGACAAGCTCCGTAAGGACTATTGAAACTAAATGTTCGGGGTTCCAGTTCGGCAAAATCAATATGACATTTCGGACAGGCAAAAAGTGTACAGAATGGGATATCCTTCCAAATACTTTTTGTTGAACCGTCAACATTGGTAATTCGTTCTTTTTCGTACACTGCCAGAACAGTTCCTTCACCGTGTTTCAACGCAAGTTGCAATGATTCGGTGAGCCGGTTCTGAACACCGTTTTTCAGGATAATCCGATCAATTACTATTTCGATTTGGTGATATTGATTCGTGCTGGTTTGGAGAATCTGTTCAATATCAAACAGTTGTCCGTCAACCCGTACACGAACAAAACCGGCTTTCGCAATTTTCCGAAAAATGTCCTGAAATTCATCTTTGGGCGGATGCTCTCCTTTGGGACAACACTCAACCGGAGCAAGAAGCATAAGACGTATTCCGTCCGGCAACGCCATAATTTCTTCAAAAATCTGTTGCGGTGATTGTTGCCGGATTGGTCTGCCGCACCGGAAACAATGGGGAAGACCGCAACGTGCGTAAAGCAATCGCAAATAATCGTACACTTCGGTCAGTGTGGCAACTGTACTGCGCGGATTACGAATTCGTCCGCGTTGATCAATAGCAACTGTCGGCTGCAGCCCGCGAATCAAATCTACTTCGGGACGTTCCAGCCGGCGCAGAAATGTTCGGGCGTGAACAGAAAGTGATTCAATATATTGCCGTTGCCCCTCCGCAAAAATCGTATCAAAAGCAAGCGAACTCTTGCCGCTTCCGCTCGGTCCCGTAATAACAACAAATTTGCCATGCGGAATATCAAGCGAAATATTTTTAAGATTATGGACTCTTGCCCCTTCAATGTGAATGAACTTGTTCAATAGATCACGCAATCCCAAATAACAGAATTTTAGTTCCGGTTTTCATGGTTATAATAACTTGAAACCATGTTTTTATTCCGACATTACCGTTTGAAAACAAAGATCAATCTCTTGAACAAACGGGATCAATACGAAATATTCAACGATTAGTAATTTTTCAGCGAATTTTTTATACCCTTTTTACAGATAAAAATCAAGATGCCGTCAATATTTTGAAACTAATATTTCGAGACGTGAACAATTATTTTGATTTTTAAGTTGATTTTGTTTGGTACTTATAGTTGTAACTGTTTATTTTGTTATTGTTTCCGCAATGTGAAAAGTTATGAGTGAATAGTTGATAGTTATGAGTGAATAGTGAATAGTGAATAGTGTCGCAAGCGGAATTACTGCCGAAATGGTATTACTCCGCTTGCGACACTATTCACTCTCCACTTTTCTTTAGCAGAACGAACTACTTCAACCAAACGTTGCCATTCTGTTTCGTTGCGAAGATAATTATTCGTAGCGACATTGATTACCAGTCCTCCAAGACCACAATCATCCTTGTAATAACGAAGTTTCTCCGGTGTGGTACGATCACCGAACCAACCGTGAATAATTTGTAATGGTCGATTTTTCGCCGTCGGATCATTCCATTCCGCAAACCATGACTCCGGTGTTGCCGCAAAAACCAATTCAACCGAAAACAAGAAAAAGAACAAAATCAAAGTAACACAAAAAAAAGTAATCTCCGTCTGTAATAATGTAATTTGTTTTTTCATTGAGATTGGTTGTGCCGTGTTGTAACACGTTAAGTAAGAGGTTGTGTCATTCAGAAATTTCAATTAATAAATGAATGAGAGACGATTGTCTGAATCGGCAAGATATTATATACTGAAAGCTGTTTGAATACTATGTGTTGCCGTAACTGGTAAAACATGGTGATTTGTATGGTGATTGTGTATTGTGATTATGTTTGGCGTAACCGGTTCATATTGTTTGGTTTACGTTATTAGGATTTTTCCTTGTTTGAGTTCTCTGTTTTTATTTTTCTTACTATGCTGATCCGTATGGAATTAACCCGAATAGTCATCACCGAAATGAATAGTCAACAGGCATTGGTTTTGCGTGAAGTCAACGGCAAACGCGAATTACCGATTGTTATTGGCATTGTTGAGGCAACAACAATTGACCGCCGCGTAAAACGAATTGAGTCGCCAAGACCCTTGACGCACGATTTACTTTGCAACACTATCGAAGTGCTTGGCGGAAAAATTCAAGATATTTTCATTCACCGTTTTGAAGCCCAGACTTATTTTGCGGCATTACGGGTGATTCGTGGTAACGAGTTGATTGAAATTGACAGTCGTCCTTCTGATGCGATTGCGGTTGCAGTTTCGTTTGAGCCATTTCTGCCTATCCTGATTCAGGAAGAAGTTCTCAATCTGGCAATCGCCGCATCAATAGAATAATTTGCCAACTCGCTATCGACTACAACTCCAAAGGTAGTCAACATTTTGCCGACAGGTTTTCACCCACCGTTGGTCGGCGTACTCACCGACTTGCCCCTGTTTGACGGACGGAAATGAAAAAACAACCGTTGCGACCGTGGGTTCGCAACTCTTCGGCGAAAGGTCGCCTACCTTTCAGTTGCCTACCTTTTAATTTCCGACGGTAAACAAATTCAAATAAAAACTCCATAGAAATATTATGAAAAGTTCAGCAGTCATTGGCAATCTCTTATAATATCTTGTTGCTAAAACACTTAACAGCGATGGCGAACCCCCACTATACAATCATTGAAATTGTGGGAAAATTACAAATTCTTTAATAATAATAGTTCACTCATTAACGGAAAACAGATTCGGAATAATGATCAACTTAAAAGAAACAAAAACGGAAAATAATTGTTCCGTTACTAAAAACATGTCAGCAATCGAAAAACTTCGTAATATTGGAATTTCGGCACATATTGATTCCGGCAAGACCACGCTTAGCGAACGTATTCTGTTCTACACCGGTAAATCTTACAAAATCGGTGAAGTCCATGACGGCAGCGCAACAATGGATCACATGGAACTCGAACAGGAACGCGGTATCACAATCACCAGCGCAGCAACAAGTGTCGAATGGAAAGGACATTTCATTAACCTGATTGATACTCCAGGACATGTTGATTTCACTGTTGAAGTCGAACGTAGTTTGCGTGTACTGGATGGAGCGATTCTCGTTCTTTGTTCAGTCGGCGGAGTGCAGGCACAGTCAATAACAATTGACCGCCAAATGAAACGTTATCAAGTTCCACGTCTTGCGTTGGTCAACAAAATGGATCGAACCGGCGCCGATCCGTATCGAGTGGTCAGGCAACTCAAAGAAAAATTAGATTGCGATGCGGTTTTGATGCAAATTCCTATCGGTAAAGAAACAAATTTTGAAGGTGTGATCGATTTAATCGAACAGAAAGCAATTTACTTTGACGGCGAACAAGGTGAAAAAGTTCGTTACGAAGCCATTCCGGCAGCGTTGGAAACAGACGCCCACAATGCCCGTCAACATTTGCTTGAAGCGTTGGCAATGTTCAGCGATGAATTGATGGAATTACTGCTCGAAGAAAAAGAACCGCCGTTGGAAATGATTCATCATCTTGTTCGGGATGCGGTTTGGTCACGGCAATTAACTCCGGTGTTTTTAGCAACTGCGTACAAAAATAAAGGTGTTCAACCTTTACTTGATGCGATTGGCCGTTATCTGCCTTCACCGTTGGACAGTGATAATTTTGCGTGGAAATATGGTTTTGACCAGAAAGACGATAACGCCCGAATGTTACTCAAACCCGATCCGAAAGCTCCAACGGTAACGATGGCATTCAAGATCGTCGAAGACCCTTATGGGACATTGACATTTATGCGGGTTTATCAGGGTTCTCTGAATAAAGGTGAAACTTACTACAACCAACGAACCGGCGAAAAAGAACGAATCAGCCGTATTTTCCGAATGCACGCCGATAGCCGTGAGGAAATTGAAATTGCCGAAGCCGGTGATATTGTTGCGGTGATTGGGATTGATTGTTCCAGCGGCGACACTTTTTCGTCCGAAAAAGATTTTTGTACGTTGGAATCAATGTACGTTCCCGAACCGGTTATTCAAATTGCGATTAAATCAAAAACGACCAAAGATGCCGACCGTCTTAGTAAAGCGTTGTACCGGTTTCGCAAAGAAGACCCGACACTTTCTATTTCAACCGATCAAGAAAGTGGTGAAACGTTAATGGCAGGTATGGGCGAACTCCATCTCGATGTTTATGTGGAACGTATTCGCCGTGAATACAAAGTCGAAGTCGAAACATCACCGCCCAAAGTTAATTACCGCGAAGCACCAACAGCGGCGGTTGATTTCGATGTGAAACACAAAAAGCAGTCCGGCGGAAGCGGTCAGTATGCTCACATTGTCGGACACATGTCTCCCATTCCCGAAAACACCGAAACAACCGAAACATTTCTGTTTGAAGAAAAAGTTGTCGGCGGTACAATTCCGTCCAATTATATTCCGGCAATTGAAAAAGGATTTCGCGGTTCATTGGAAAAAGGACCGGTTGCGGGATTTCCGGTGGTTGGTTTGAGTATTTTGGTGAATGATGGTTCTTTTCATTCGGTGGACAGTTCCGATTTAGCGTTCCGAATTTGTGCACAAACGGCGTTACGGGAGACATTTCCGCGAATGAAACCGACATTGCTGGAACCGGTGATGCGGTTGGAGATTGAGTGTCCGAGTCAGTTTCAGGGAAATGTTGTCGGAGATTTAAATTCGCGGCGCGGGCTGATCCATGTCACGGAAACAATCGGAGCATCCACCCGAATCGAAGGGGAAATCCCGCTTGCCGAAACATTCGGCTACTCAACAACACTCCGAAGTATGACACAAGGACAAGGAACCTTTTCGATGGAATTTTTAAAGTACAAAAAAGTTCCCAATTCCATCCAAGAAACAATCATCAAAGAACGAAAATCGTGAATCGTGAATCGTTTTTAGTAATAGTTAATGGTGTTGCCGGCGAATTACGACCCCAAAGGCAATAACTCCTTGCAACATTATTACACTAAAAAGTAATCTATCAGTGGACTATTTTGTTTTTCGATTTTCACCCCGACAGGGGTGTGATTTTCATAACCGCAGGTCATCGACCTGCGGACTCGTGTCGATAACAAATCTCTGTCTGAAAGACAGAATTTTAATAATCGA
>JAITBS010000092.1 GCA_031283515.1 Planctomycetaceae bacterium | reverse complement strand
TATTACAAAGTATCTTATACGATTCAACATCATATCAAATCGCGATACAAAAAATCTACCACTGGCGAGTTTCCCTGTCAACTAACTTTTTTGATTTCAACAAATTTTTCCACAAGTTCAATGCGGAAACAACATGACAAAATCCGTCGAAATCAAAAGGTGATTCGTTATGCCTGTTTTTGAGAATTGAATAAGCATTTAATATAACAATAAATTAAGTGAAAAATTTCGATATTTAGGCTTGAGGATTATTCAGTCAGTATATCAATAAATCGCGGAGATTTTTCAACATTCACACGAAACCAAAGATGACCATCGACAAATGCTTCTTTATGACCATAAAAATTACGTTCGTTTTCCTTCCAAAAAAATGACGGCTTTATTTTTTTACCATCTTTATCAACAAAAAAACTTTGCGGATTGGGGAGATTAAAACTAAGTCTAACACCATTTTCTTTCGTTTGATCAGGTGTAACCGTGTAGGAGAAAGAATTAATTTGGCAATCTATAACAAGAATTTCAGGCATAGTAGAAGATACCAAAAACACATGTAATTTTCGTGGCAATTGACGTTCTCTTGATGTTGTTGATTCAAAAATAAACCAAAATTTTTCACTTCCTAAAGTAAGGGCGGAAACATTATAAGATAACGATTTTTCATTTTCCTTAAATTCACCGGAATCATGAATACATATTCCATTTTCATTAAAAACAAATAAACGTTGATGTTCAAGATGAAAACCATTATAATATCCCGATTGAGTGATAATTATAACATAAAATTCATTACTATCCGAGTATATTTTTTGTGCACGATTTACACAGCATTCATCACTTATTAGAGAAGGATTTTGTTTACCCAATTTAATGTTACCTTTTGGAATAGGGATACCATTATGTTTAATTAAAGTAATAAATGCATCTATATCACTATTAGTTACAACTTTTTGTATAAGTTGAACAGACGATAAATCGCCATAATTGTTACTATCTATTCGGAATATAAATAAACCTAAAAATAGTACGGTTAATAAAATGATTCCTAAAATGAAAATTATATTTTGAAATTTTCTAGAGTTCATCGGCTGGTGTGTTAATGTAGGGAAATTCTAAAAACATTGCTTTTTATCTAAAAATTTATCGTTTATCCTTATTTTTCAAGAGTGAAATTTTTATACAATTCGACATCATATCAAATCGCGATACAAGAAATCTACCACTGGCGAGTTTCCCTGTCAACTAACTTTTTTGATTTCAACAAATTTTTCCACAAGTTCAATGCGGAAACAATATGACAAAATCCGTCAAAATCAAAAGGTGATTCGTTATTTCCTACGGCATCCAAATTTCGGAAAACTTGAATATAGGACATTATAATTGTATCATTCAGTTTATCAATTCCCTGAATGATCCAATCATTGCCGGAATAATTTTCGCCTAAAAACATGATCCATTCCACTGAATGACCGGTGTAATAAAACATCAATCAAGTGAATGCAAGAAGCAGAGTTGATAGTGAATATACTGCGTGTCTTTATAAAAATTACTTTCATCATCCTTCAGTGGAATTTTTTACAACACGAACCACACAAACATACAAAATAACACAAAAGAGTCAAAACAAAAATTGCGTATTTTTCGTTCTATTTTGTGTGTATCGTGTGGTAAAATATAAAACGTCATAAATATTACGACAAGAGATATACTAGTAAATCTTTGAACTTTCGGTTAAAATAAAAACCTCATTGATCGTTTGAGTTCATTCAGAACAAATTAATTCAATTTAATCCAATCCGTCCACTTAGTTGTTACGGATAAAAACTAAACAATTATACCCAAATTAAAACAATGAAACAGTTTTTTCTTCTTCTTGTGTTATCGTTTACAACACCGTTGTTTGCCGTAACACTCAAACCGGAAAATATTGAACAATTTTTTATTACGCCCGATACGGAATCGACAATCCGTTTCCAAATGATCGGCGATGGAAAAATCGAAACAACTGAGTTCCGGCTTTCCGGTGTTGAAACGAAAACAATTCCGGCAGTTGTTGACGGCAATATTATTGCCGCAACAGTTAATCTTCCACGCGGATTTTGGGAAATTGAATTGGGAACACAGCGTTTCGGAATTGTTTCGTTTCCGGTGTTTCAGGGTAAGACAGACCAATTTTTTGCAATTGATGCGGCGTTGTCATGGCTTGTCGGTGATGATCAACTTCGTACGGGTCTTGTCAAATCGGCAAAGCGTAACGGAATCAGTATGATTCGTGAACGGCTTTCCTGGAACGATATCGAACCGAAAGCAGAACAATTCGAATGGGAAACCGGACGCCGTTATGATTCGGTACGAAAACTTTGCCAAGCACAAGGTGTCGAAGTTTTAGAACTTTTTCACAATGCCCCAAACTGGATGGAAAAGATTGAAAAATATCCGAGTGATCTTGTGAAAACGGCGAAAAGTTGGAACACGATTGCGGATTATTGGAACACAACATGGGGCGGTTTTGAAATCTGGAATGAACCGGAAATCTCATTCGGCGCCGAACTTCCTGCCGATCAATATGTTCCCGTCGCAAGAGCAATCGCTTATCAACTGAAACAATCGGGTATTCCAACTCCCTTGTTTGGCGGTGTCATGGCTCATTTTCATCCGGTTTGGCTTAAAAATGCAGCGGAAAACGGATTGCTTCATGATGTGGACGGATTCAGTTTTCATTCTTATGATCATGCTCCGTCGCTTGAGAAATTGATCGGAAATTACCGTAACTGGTTGAAAGAATCCGGTTATGAATCGATGCCGCTTTGGCTCACGGAATGCGGACGTCCTTGGAAACGCGGTACGGAACGCCCACCGGTTGATCAAGATTTGGTCAGTGCGGTTGACATAACAATGAAAGGAGTTGAATCGCGATGTTGTGGTGTGGAGCGGTATTTTCCGTTCGTTTATCCGTATTACGACGAACGGGAAAGCAACTTCGGGATGATGGACAAAC
Organism: Planctomycetaceae bacterium; assembly: GCA_031283515.1. Lineage (GTDB taxonomy): Bacteria > Planctomycetota > Planctomycetia > Pirellulales > Thermoguttaceae > WRKP01. Next base: position 7,011 of record JAITBS010000092.1, on the reverse strand, counting down.
TCGGAACACCTTGCCAATCAATTGCGGCTTATATTCAACTTATTCACGTTTTAAGCGGTTCGGAATATGTCGGCGATTTGAAAATTGATGATTCGGCAGTTTTACGTGCGCGAGTTTTTGAACCATTGACGTTTAACTCTGAAATTGATAATCGGAAAGAATTAGTTACCGTATTTTATACGGGAACAGTATCGCAACAGAAAACACTGAAAATTTCTGTTGGTAACATTAAAAAGGTTGAATCCCTTTTCGGTGAACCATTGAAGTTATCGGATAACGGTGAACTGCCAATCCGGTCGAATAGTTTGTATTACGTTTGGTTTGACAAAGCATCTATCGCCGAGCATTTGAAAACCGATACAAATACAATGAAACTTTATCAATCCGTAAAGAAACCAAGAAAACGCAACGAAAAAATTCCAGAAGTTGTTCTCCGTTTTCAGTACGATAAAGAAAAAATTCCGGCAACACCGGATGGTTATTTTATTCCTCAAGATGTTGAAAATCCGTTACCGATGAAATTTCGGGTGTTCAATCTGGATCGGAACGAGAAAAAATATAATTTACGTTTTGAAATTGATTCAACGGCGGATACACAAAACGAAGTGGTTGTTACCGGTCATGGATTTACTGATGTTGTCTGGAATTTTCCGCTTGAAAAAACCGGACTTTCTACCGGTGAACTTCAAACACTTCGGGTTACGGTTAATGAGGATAAGAACCGCTCGCTTGTTCTGAATCTTCGCGGTGAAGCGACATGGGACGGAGCTGTTTCCACAACAAAAAATATCCGTGAACTTCCAATCACTGATCTTTCGCGCTGGCATAAAAATGCGCCGGCGATTTGTGTACCGGAAATGGAATCAGTTGACGGTGTTTGGCGTATGACCGCGGCGTTTACTAAAGAAGGCGACCGTTGGGTTTATCCGCGATTCAAATTACCGGACGATATGAATTTGAGTAACACGCCGAATTTGAGTAACACGTCGGGAATTGTCATTGAAGCCCGATGTATCGGCAACGCATTACCGCGATTCTTTTTGTTTGAAAAATCCGGTGCCGGTTACATTAACGGTCCCATTTTCAAATCGGATGGACATTGGCATGTAATCAAATTACCGTTCACGCAATTCCAACATTCCGGATCAACTCATCCTGACGAAAACAATCAACTCGATCTTGATCAGGTCAATTTCATTTCGCTTGGTGCTAATAGTAATGAATCGAAATGCGTGTTGGAAATCAAAAGAATTGCGGTATATTCCAATTAGTTGCGGAAAATTATCGCGTGTATTCGTATTATTGTGACTTACTCAAAATCACTGAAATATTACAATTTTATTTATGAACCGTCTTGAATTTGCAAAGAGAATTGCCCGTGAAGCCGGCGAATTGACATTACGATATTTTTACGATCCTGAACATGTTACAGTGGAGCGTAAATCTGATGAATCGCCGGTAACAGTTGCAGACCGTGAAGCCGAAAATTTGTTGCGTAAACGAATTGAGGAACAATTTCCTGAGGATGCGGTTCTTGGTGAAGAATTTCCGAACCGTGAAGGCAACAGCGGTTTCCGGTGGATTCTTGATCCGATTGACGGTACAAAATCATTTATTCATGGTGTGCCGATTTACAGTACACTTATCGGGCTTGAACAAAATGGTGTTAGTATTGGCGGAGTTATTGCGGTGCCGGCACTTTCGGAATTAGTTTGGGCTGGTCGCGGACTTGGCGCATGGCATGAATCGCCGCGTTTCGAAAAACCGGTTCCGGCAAAAGTTTCCAACTGCCGGCAATTAAACGAAGCACTTTTTCTAACGAGTGAAGTATTAACGTTCGATAAATCGGAACGGCAGAACAGTTACAAACGGTTGGAGCGAAGTGTTCGGTTATCGCGAACATGGGGTGATGCTTACGGTTATTTTCTTGTTGCAACAGGGCGTGCTGAAATCATGGTTGATCCGGTACTTTCGGATTGGGATGCTGGTCCGTTGTTGGTTATTCTCGAAGAAGCCGGCGGACGATTCACCGACTGGAAGGGCAACATCACCATCTTCGGTAAAGAAGGCGTCGGCACGAACGGTTTTTTACACGATAATGTCCTTCAAATTCTTAATGAACCCTAAAAGTTTCACAAATAGTCCGCAGATGACGCAGATTTTCGCAGATTGTTTGAGATTGTTTTTTTTAGAAGTTCCTTAAATGGAAACGTTATGTTTTTGGTCTGTTCCCTTTTTGTTTGTTTTCATTATGTTTTTTGTTTCTTATTTCAAAAAACTAATCTGCGAAACATCAGCGTAATCTGCGGACTAAATATTGGGTTTATTGATATGAACGGTTAGGTTCTTTTTTCAAAAGTCCAACGTCCCAATTCATTTCCGGAACGGAGTTCATCGACGATTACTTCCAATTTTCCCGAATGGGTATGACCGTGAATAACGGTAACTTGTTCTTTATCGTTATGCCCGCCGCCGACAACTTGTGCCCACGTTCGTTCTGTTGTTGCCGGATCGAAATGGAACCGATGCTGATGAGCGCACACCACCAACTGAACTCCATGTTTAGTGAGAATTGGTCCCCACAAATTACCGGCTTGACGTTGAAACGATGCAAACCCTTCTAAGACATCGCCGCCGTTGGCATTGGGATTGGAACTGAAAATGGGAATATGACAAAACGCAACGATAAACGGAGCCGATGCGATTTCCGGTTTATTTAGTGTCCGTTCTAACCAATCACGTTGAGCGATTCGATAGGGTTCGAACCTTGCCAGCCCGGCCCATGCGGAATGCCGGTCGGGTTTATCTTCGCCGGTGTCAAGACCAATCAATGCCAACGAACCGGTGCGAACTGCAAAATTCCGTGACGTTTCCCGATCTTGTAAATCGTTCAACTCCCAATGCGGTAACGCTAATTCTAAATTCCTTGCCCAATTACCGCGATAATCGTGATTTCCCGGAACAAACAGCAACGGATGTTCTGTAGCGAAAGGCGACTGAGCCGGATGAAGAATGGCGTTGACGATTTGATTGGCGTTTTCGACAGAATTAACCAAATCGCCATTCCAAACGGTGTAATCGGAGTCGAGCAATGCCAAACGTTCTGTCAACATTTTCAATGTTTTCTGATTTTCATGTGTATCGTTAATAACGGAGAAACTGCTATTTTCTTTGGTGTTTCCTGAAGTGGTGAACGAATAAACATTACTCAATTCCGGTTCATCGCGTTTGAATTTATAAGCATTAACATACTTAAACGCAGCGGTTGCGGTTTGGTAAAAATATTGGGTATTGGGTTTTAGTCCGGACAATCGAATTTGTAAAAACCGGTCATGATAGGGGAGCAAGCCGTTTTTTTGGTTGAGGGCTGTTTGGTCAAGTTTTTCTTTATTGGTTCCGAATTGAACCCAACCGGTTGCGGGTTTACCGACTGCCCAAACAACAGTAATTCCGGTTTCGCTTGGGCATTGCAACACCGGCGGCGAATCAACAAGCGGACGCTCGTCCATTTCGGTTGTTTCTGCCTGTAACACCGGAACTGCTGCAATCCCCAATCCCGAAACGGTTAATAATTCTAAAAAACGACGACGATTTGTATTAAACAACTTCATAATGGGTTCTCCTTGTCAGAGAGTAAGGTGAATTTTTCTTGTTACTTTTTTGGTTTGGCAGGTAATGCGGCAACATCAACCGCCAAAAAATTTTCTTGCCCTTTTGCAACAGTGATTTGAAACGGGGAACGTACGAAATCGGATAAATATTCCGGTATTTCTCGTGGTTCTTTTTCCCGTTTCTTTTCTTGTTCATTATTATACACTTCCTGTTCTTCGGCGGAAAGGCACTGATATTCTTCCGGTGAAATTCCTGAGACGGCGGGTGTTTTTGAGAGAGAAACGCGATAGGTTCCGGCGGGAACTCCATTGCCGCGCCAACTGAGCCGTGAGGTTCGCATTGTTGCTCTGCCGGAAGAGTTAGTTGTGCCGGACATTGAGTATTCCGTTCCTCCCGTTTCCAATGCGAGAACAATAAAAACATCGTTAATTGGTGTTGTCCCGTTTGTGACGGAAACTGTGCAAGGAAAGATATCCGGCACATTATCCGGTTTGTTGTTACAACCCAATAAAAGAACACTAATCAGCAAGGAAATCAATAAAGTCTTTTTCATAATAGTAATTGATGGTTAGTAATATATCAGTGGAATTATTATTTTTTATTCTTCACCCCAAGGGGGTGGTATTTTCATAACCGTAGGTCAAGCGAAGCGCGACCTACGGTAAACATCTCTTCTCAACGTCGTCTGAAAGACGAAACTGAACGATCTGAATGACAGATTCGATTTTTAAGATTCTGTCTTTCAGACAGAGGAATGTTGTTGTACGAGTCCGCAGGTCGATGACCTGCGGTTATGAAAATCGCACCCCTGTCGGGGTGAAAATCGAAAAACAAAAAGTCCACTAATATATTACAAATAAACAAAAAATAACATTGAATAATATAACACTAAATAATATCGAACTATTTTAATTGAGCCAAGAAAAAAGTCAATCAGACTCAAAAAACGAAAACCGAATTGTCAAGTGTAATAAGTATAAAAAGGCATATTTGCGTTTGGGTTCGGTTCTCGATTTTTTGGTATTTACCCATTGCTTTTTGCCGTGCAGCAATCGCCAATTGGAGAACGCCAATGACCGATTGGAGAACTCCAAAAGCTAATTGGAGAAACTAAATCTGCGAGAATCCGCGAAAATCTGCGGACTTGTTGTTACATCCCAAACTCTCAAAAAGAAGCCATTTTGCGGAACAACACAAGTCGTCGGTCAATTTCTTCACGGTTAATTTCTTTGTACCGGTCAAGACCAAATCCTTCCACACAAAAACCGGCAACCAATGTTCCGTAAACTAAAGCCTTTTTAATTGTTTCACTCTCAAGATTTCCCTGTGAAGCGATGTAGCCCATCATTCCTCCGGCAAACGAATCGCCGGCTCCTGTCGGATCAACCACATTTTCCGTCGGAAATGCCGGAATAAGATAGAGTTCGTATTCACTGACAAACAAAGAACCATGCTCCCCTTTTTTGACAACAACAAATTTAGGACCTAAATTTAGGATTTTTTTGGCGGCGGAAATTGTATTGAGTTCGCCGGTCAACATTTTTGCCTCGCTGTCATTCAACACCAACCCGTCAATCCGTTTGAGCAAAACATCAAGATCATTTCGGGCAATATTAATCCACAAATCCATTGTGTCCGCAACCACTAAATCAGCTCCTTGAATTTGTTCCAAAGCCGCAAGTCCGGTTGAAGGAGCTCCGTTTGCCAGAAATACAAATTGAGCACGGCGAAATATCTCCGGCAATTTGGGTTGGAAATGCCCCAACACATTGAGTTGGGTATCCAATGTATCCCGATCATTCATATTTTCGCGGTATTTACCGCTCCAACGAAACGTTTTACCGCCGGGTACGATTTCAAGCCCTGATACATCAATTCCTTGTTTACGGAACATTTCTGTGTATTCTTCCGGCCAATCCTCGCCGACAACTCCAACCATCTGGACAGGTCCAAAAAAACTGGCAGCATAAGTAAAATAAGGTGCAGAACCACCAAGTATGTTTTCACGTTTGGCTATCGGTGTTTCGATAGTGTCAAAGGCAATAGAACCAATTACTAATAAAGTCATATTGTTTCAATAAAGAATCAAATAAGGTTGAATTTTTTGGGAATGTTTCAGTGAATAATTATTGAATCTCTATAATTATTAACAAGACATTCATTAAGTTTTAAGCGGTTATTCTAACCGGACTCGCTGATCAATTCAAGTACAGGTCAACATGTAAGTGTAACTGTCTATTTTATGAACCGCTCAAATATTTCGTTCAAAAATCAGTAGATTGCACAGATAAATATTTAGTCCGCAGATTACGCAGATAAAATATTTAGTCCGCAGATTACGCAGATAAAATATTTAGTCCGCTGATTACGCAGATAAAATATTTAGTCCGCAGATTATGCAGATAAAATATTTAGTCCGCAGATTACGCAGATTTTCTCAGATTTTTAGAGATTATTTTTGAGAATTACGAAACAAACAAAATAAAAAATAGACGAAAAGCATGGGAAATTCAATAAACTTTTTAAAAAATCTGTGAAAATCTGCGGGCTAAATATCTGAGAACACTGTAATCTCTTGAAAACGTAAATAACTTTCGCTATGATTTTAATTCCGATGATGCTAATAAAGTAATGATGCGATGAGTTGATTGCCTTAAAATGGTTACAAAACATCAATTTTATTGAAAGATACTTGAAAGATACTTTGGGTATTCTTAATATTTACGTTTTGTAACAAAATCAAATGTGTCGATAATAATTGAATATTCCGATTTTGAGACCTAACAGAGGCAGATTTGAAATATCTCATTTATTTCTCATTTACTAACATTTTAAGTAAAAAATCAATCAAATGACTACCTGAAGTGTATTTATAAAACCTCTTAAACTCAAACACAGTATTATTGTACTTTTAAGAAAGAACAAATAATTTTATTTAAGGAAAATTACGATGTCCACAACACCTACAAATTTTTCGACCGGACTGACATTTGAACAAGTCTGGGCAATGTTTCAGGAAACCGATAAAAAATTTAAGGAAACTGATAGAAAATTTCAGGAAACCGATAAAAAATTTCAGGAAACTGATAGAAAAATCGCTAAGATTATAGAAGAGAATGCGGAAAGAAGCCGTAAAGAAAAGGATGAATTTTATAAAAAAATAAAAGAAATAAATGATACTATCGACAAAAATACGAAGGAACGTCAAGAAGCGGCAAAACGACTCGACGAACAAATTGAAAAAGTCAGCCGTTCGATTGGTGAATTAGGCAATCGTTTTGGTGAACTTGCCGAACATTTGGTTGCGCCGGGTGTTGCGGAACGGTTCAATGAATTGGGTTATCATTTTGACGGAGTTGCGAAAGGCGGTCTCGAAATCAGTGAGAATGGACGAGTTGT
>JAITBS010000088.1 GCA_031283515.1 Planctomycetaceae bacterium | reverse complement strand
GAAAGTAATATCTTATGACCAAACTCAACCGGTTTGTTACGACGACCACGCATGAGGAGTTCTGTGTGCGGTTCAAATAAACTAAAGATTTTTTCCGTCACAAGAACTTTCTCTCCGTAAAAACGACGTTGCGCAACAGTTACTATTTGAGCCGTCACGGGAAAATAATATTGAAGTGAAAGGGCAATCGCTTGCATCGTAAGATTGTCGCAAGACTTCAAGAACACAACGATTACATTTTGCACCCTTTGCAACATATTACGGACGCGACGGATTAATTGTTGCGTTTTATTTCGGACATTCTTACGGCGTTGTTTATTTTTGCTGCGTGAAAAGCGGGTAATATCCAAGTGTAACTTTTTAACCTTGTTAAGATGAAAATGAAAAAATTGTTACCAAAAAGATAAGTATAACATAAATTTTTTTTTTTGCGTGACGAGTCACACTCTCCACTGTTGAAAAAAATAATCGTACAATAGGATAAATTACCGTAAATTTCAAAAAATCGCTGTACAAAATCAAAAAACACATTTTAAAAATAAATTTACAATCTTAATTTTCGTTCAATATATCTTGCAGTCCGCCCTAATTCGTTAATATCAAATGAGTTAAGCGACTGTGAGTTACAAAAAATACGAAAATCCGGAAATTCAACAGGAACTAATTACGCTGATTCTCGTAGATTTGTCCGCAGATTTACGCAGATGTAGTTCTTGCGATCACTTGATTGATGTTTTATTAAGTGACGATTTTTTTAAGAAGAGGTAGGCAACGTTTCGCCGCAAACGTTGCGTCGGTGTACTCACCGACTTGTCCCTGTTACAGCTGAAAATTAAAAAACAACTGTGTACAACACAATAAAAAAAACAACCGTTGCGACCGTAGGTGAAAACCTTTCGGCGAAAGGTCGCCTACCTGTTAATTGCCAACAGTAAACCAATTCAAAAAAATTTCATTGATATATTACAAATAAAAAAATGTGTAGATACTTTTGCCGAAATGCCGCAACGGTTGGTTTTTCATTTCTGTCAGCAGGGACAAGTCGGCTATCGCCGACCAACCTTTCGGCGAAAAATCAACTACTTACTGAATAGTTACAAATTTTTATACGGCAAATTTTTTAGTAATTGTTTTTGATTTTTATCTTCATACCGGATATAAGTTGTATTATCTATGACAATTTTGCCGAATAATCACAAAAAATAGAATATTTTATAAATTACTATTACGGAGTAATTATTTGAAGTGTTGTTTGTCGAATAATTAATTAACAGCAATAAAATGATTATTGATTTCCTAAAGATTTTTTGTTTTAAATCAATACTTTTTTGAAAAATATTGATCACATTTGTATTTTTTTGCAAGTTTACCGTGTTTCAAAAGATTCTGAAAAAATTTTTTCGCCGTTTTCCAAATAATTTCTGTAAAGTAAAATTCTTCATAAGATTATTTGTGATAAAGAATTACACTAAATTTTGTTGATTTTGCGATTTTGCAACGGCATTATATTTGCAATGATATTATAATAGTTTGCTAAAACGATGTTTATTTTTGATTGGGCGTGTTGGTGACGTATCAAATATCAATCACCAAAACATCAATTCAATAATTAGTTTTTGCTAAACAAAGTGTCGGTTAAAACAATTAGTATTTAATTTAAGGAGTATTTACAATGAACACAATGTATCGATTTTTTATTGTTACGGGTTTGTTTGGAATAGTGATGAGTTCCATAGGCAAAGTGTACAGTGATACGCTTTATTGTGATATTAGTTCCAGGCGGACGAACTATGCTCATTATTTTCAAATGCTAAATGACACCAATAATAATGGTTGGCATCCTGCGGAAAGCATTAAAATTACGAATGATGATACGGAGCAGAATTTTCGTGCATTTTGTGCTGATTACTTTACGCCGACTACGACAGAATTTAATAATCCGTTGATTGGACAGGAATACGACGCGGTTGCTCTAAATTCTCCGAGTATGACCTTGTACACCCAAGCACAAAAAAACGCCTTAAACTCATTCTTTTCCCATGTTTATTCAACAGTTTATGATGTGAACGGAAACATTATTAATGAGGCTGACTCTTATTTTTATCAACTTGTTGTTTGGGAGATTATGCACGAGACGAGTGGGACATTGAATATTGCGGATGGAGTGTTTGGTATCAACAATGCCGCAACATTCAATGATCCGGATCATGATCGTAGTCAGGCTTATGTCGATACCGATTATTATAACAATGCGACCAGTACCATGAATTCCTGGTTGAATGCTATTTCCGGAACGATTACGTGGGAATCTCTTGGATATGATGTGGTAACCAATCATGATTTGACGATTTATGTTGCCGAAGGCGGACAAAATATCAGTCAAACATTCATCTCCGTAGTAAGCCCAGTTGTCCCGGAACCGGCAACTCTTTTAATCTTTGGAATCGGAATTACTATGCTGCCTTGCTTGCGCCGTGTTCGAAAAATCGTTTCGCATTCATAAAATGTTTGATAAGGTTATGAATTGAATGTGAAATATAACGAAATTTAAGGGCGGTAAACCAACACGGCAAGGTATTTTTACATCATGTTTTGCGCAACACAAATAATTGATTGCTTTGTGTTGCGTTTATTTTTTAATTTATTTCTGTTCAAATATTGTATTACGATGTTCTCCGAAGAACTCAAACAATTCGGACCGCATGGGATTTCCCACAAGACGTTTTCTGAAACGGAAGCGTTTGCTTACTGTAAACACTTGACAGAGCGGCATTATGAGAATTTCAGTGTTGTCAGTTGGTTGTTACCGAAGAAACTCCGTCAACCGTTTCAGGTTGTTTATGCTTATTGCCGTTGGTCTGATGATCTCAGCGATGAACATGACGGAAGCAACGAATCACGAATAAAATCACTTGAATATCTTCATTGGTGGGAACAAGGTCTTGACGATTGTTTTCAACAAGACAAACCTGTACCGAATCATCCCGTTTACATTGCCTTGCGGAAAGTTCTCGAACAATTCCGGTTACCAAAACAACCGTTTGCTGATTTACTGGTTGCTTTTCGTCGTGATCAGGTTCAATACCGTTATGCGGTGTTCGAGGACTTGCTTGATTATTGCCGGTATTCTGCCAATCCGGTGGGGCGTATTGTGCTTCATCTCGTTTGCGAAACAGAACCAACTCCAGAACAACTCATCTGTTCAGATTCAATCTGTACGGGATTGCAGCTTGCTAATTTTTGGCAAGATGTTTCGCGGGATATTGAAATCGGACGTTGTTATATTCCGCGATCTGTTGCGGAAGAGTTTGGTGTTGATATTGAAAATATTCGGGATTCTTCCGCATTCCGTAAAATGCTCCAATATCTGATTACTGATGCGCGTTCAAGATTACGAAATGGAGTTCCGTTGGTCAATTCTATTCCAAAAACAGTTCAGAACAATATTGCTCTTTTTATTCGGGGCGGTTTGGCAATTCTCGACGCTATTGAAAAAAATAACTACAACGTTTTAGAACAACGCCCCACCGTTTCACAATGGACAAAATTCCGTTTGCTTGTCAACACATGGATGTCGCGTTCAAAATACGATTGGTAACTTAAAATATGACTGTGAAAAATATCTTATAATTACAACAATAATAACCCGCTTGCGAACTTTCCACTATCAACTATCAACTATCAACTATCAACACACCTTGACCATAATTTTGAATGTGATAAAATTTTGCGTATTATTTTTATGGTGGTTGTAGTTCAATTGGTAGAGCACTGGATTGTGGTTCCAGGCGTTGTGGGTTCGAGTCCCATCAACCACCCATTATAAGTCTATACAAAATAAAGAGTTGCGACACTAACTTTTTTTGTAGCATGGTTCAGGAAACCAAAGGAAAACGCGCACTGCGCGCTTTGGCAAAAGGGAATCACGACGAAATAGATAAAACAACTAAATCGAAATACTCAAAAATAATTTTCTCAAGTTGATTTTTAACCGTCTTATTTCCATAACCTTTTCCAGATAATTGATTGATATTTTAGGGCAATATAATTAGAGTTTCACGTAAAGTAAGCGGTTCTACTGATTCAAGAGAATTTCTAAAACCTTGTTTTTACAAATCCGACCCTTAAAAATAAGGGAAATTACAAACATCTTGCAGGTTCAAAGATTCGTAATATATCAGTGGAATTTTTTGTTTTTCGATTTTCAGCCCGACAGGGGCAGCGGCAAGTTGATAGTTGAGAGTGGATAGTTGATAGTGCCGCAAGCGGAATTACTGCCGAAATGGTATTACTCCGCGTGCGAACTATCAACTACTCGCTTGACCTACGGTTATGAAAATTCCACCCTTTCGGAGTAAAGAATCAAAATAATAATTCCGCTGATATATTACCCCAAAAAAATGTTGCCTTTTCAGTGAGTAGAAAAAAAAGTATATTTATTACGTTATGATAATGATAATAAAAGGGATAATTACGTTGCCAGATATAGAATACCAAAATGTCTGTAATACCGGAAAATAAGTATTTTTCCTATAACCGGAAAAGTCTGAACATTTCGCAAAAAAATATCATAGGAAATACTTTAAACATTTTCCCATGATTCACGCATTGATTTCTTTGTTGTATAATGATATAAATTGTCTTGCTCTGTTGATAAAATGCTGCTTTCAAGTCTTGTTTGGGAGGAATCATTGAAATGAACGATATGTCGTTGATATTGGAATTTGTCCAAGAAGCCCGTGAATATATTGATGAGATCGAACCGACTTTGATCGAAATCAACAACGGAGCGACTGATGCCGGAACTGTCGATTCGGAATTGATTAATTCCGTGTTCCGACTCTTTCACTCAATGAAAGGGAGTGCCGGTTTTCTCTCTTTGACAACCGTTACGTCGGTAACTCATGAAGCCGAAACTCTTTTGGATAAAATTCGCAATGGAAAATCAAGTTTAACCGTCCAGATTACCGCAACTCTTTGTAAAGCACTTGATTTGTTCCGTGAAATGTTGATTCATATTGAGGAAAGCGGAAACGATGAAGGTTTTACGGAACCGGCTCAGGCAATAATTGCGGTTCTCAAAAAACATGTTGCCGGTGAACCGGTTGACGACAATGAACTGGGCGGACTTTCCTCATCACCAGCCGCTTCCCGTACAATCTCTGTTGTTGATTCTGCCGCTTCTAAGGAAGAACTTTCCTTTGAAATACTTGCCAATGAACCGGTTCGTGAACCGATTGCTGCAACCGAATTGAATTTTTCCGACCAAACTGTCTCGACTCCTGCTCCAGAACCCGACAAACCCCCAGCAGTTATGGAAGCAGTCGATCAACCGGAACTTGCTGCATTGCAACTTTCACCGGAAATGCGGCACGGTTTTGTTGCCGAAGCTACAGAACAACTTGATGCTGCGGAACAAGCCTTGTTGTTGGTGTTAGACGAAAATGTTGATTCTGTGGAGCCGCTTAAAGATTCTTTTCGTTATATTCACAGTTTCAAGGGCAATTGTGGTTTTATGGGGCTTGTCCACCTGGAACACCTCAGCCACACAATGGAAACACTTCTTGACGCATTGCGGAACGGTGAAATTAAACCGAATGAGAAAAATGTCGGAAAACTTCTCAGTTTACTTGATGTTCTGCGTGATGCTGTTAAAGACCTTGAAGAAGGCGGTTCCGGAACAATTAAAGATTTGAATTACCATATTCGGGCATTGAATGCTTTAATGGGACAAGATGTTAGTGATCAGATCAATCCGTCGCAGTTACCGGTTTCGCCGCCGTCAGTATCGACGTTATCAACTTCGGTGCCGGCAATCACTCCGCCAGTCGTAACACCAACCGCAACTCCTGACGTATCGGCAAAACCAAATATTTCACAAACACCGCTTCATGTTGCTGATGTCCTGCCCAATATTGATCACGATCATCCGGATCACGCCGCTGCCAAACCAGCTGCCGGAACGGCAACTCAAAAAGCAAAACAAGATATTCGGGTTGATTTACATAAACTCGATATTCTTATTAACCTTGTTGGCGAACTTGTGATTGCCGAGTCGATGGTAACACGTTGTCCGGCGGTTTCTCATGTCGAAGATGAATATTACAATCGAGCGAAACACCAACTTCGCCGAATTTGCGATGATTTACAAGATGTTGCGATGGCAGTCCGAATGATTCCGCTTTCGGCGACTTTTCGGAAAATGATTCGATTGGTTCACGATTTGGCGACAAAATCGGGTAAAAAAATCAAGTTGAATCTTGTTGGCGAAGAAACCGAAGTTGATAAAACCGTCATTGAGCAAATTGCGGATCCATTGGTTCATATTGTCCGTAACAGTTGCGATCATGGTATTGAATTGCCGGAAGACCGAATCAACACCGGTAAACCGGAAACCGGAACCGTCACTCTCGAAGGAAAACATGAAGGCGGTGAAGTCTGGATTATGATTACCGACAATGGACGCGGATTGAATCGTGAAAAAATTATTGCCAAAGCGATTGAAAAAGGGCTTGTTGGTTTTGAAGCAAAAGATTGGTCTGACGACCGAGTTTTTAAACTTGTGTTTGAGCCTGGTTTTTCGACTGCCGACAAGGTTACGGACATTTCCGGTCGTGGTGTTGGCATGGATGTGGTGAAGCGGAATATTGAAAAGTTAAATGGCCGGATCGATATTAACAGCAAAGCCGGTCAAGGTTCTACATTTATCCTTCGTATTCCGTTGACCTTAGCGATTGTTGATGCGATGTTGGTTCGGGTTGGCGAAGGAAAATATATGATTCCGACCTTGACGATTCGTGAAAGTCTTGTGCCGACAATGAATCAGGTAACAGTAACACCAGAAGGGCGTGAAATTCTTCGGCTTCGAGAGGAAATGGTTCCGATTATCCGGCTTTACGATGTGTTTGGCTGCAAACCTGGAGCTGAAAAACTCAAAGATGGTATTCTGATTGTTGCGGAAGATAGCGGGCGATCGTTTGCGTTTTTTGTGGATGAAATTATTGGTCAACAACAAACCGTGATTAAGGGTTTACCTGATTATATTGGTGAAGCCAATGGTTTTTCGGGTTGTACGATTCTTGGTGATGGAACGGTAAGTTTGATTGTTGACGTGGGAGCGGTAAGCCAGATGACAGGGTCATTCCATGCCTCACCTGTTAATAAAGCGGCAGTGTGGTCGGAAGATACCATCTCAACCGCTAACTATACGGATGTTTCTTTCGCTGATCTTGAGGCGCAGGTTGTTTAGAATGCCGATATTTCTCGCCCGACTTTGAATCAGATTCACGCTGATAATGGGAGCAATATTTTCGATGAATGTTGCATTTATCTTATGTGAATCTGTATTTGGGAAAATTCTACTGATATTTTACCCAAACTTATCTATTCCGTTGCTTTTTTCGTTTTTCTTCTTCACTCTGAAAGGCGGACGATTTTCACCTGAATCAGTAGGGAAAATGATTTTACATTCCATATTATCGTTAAAATCATTAGAGTTTTTTAAATTTTACAATACGGGAAAGTCGATAAAGATAATCAATATTTTGCAATAAACATTAAGATTTGTAATCTATCAGCGGAATTATTGTAGATAACAACAATAGGTCGCCCTGAAAGGGCAGTGGTTAGTGAATAGTGAATAGTGAATAGTTGCGCAAGCTGAGTAATACCGTTTTGGTAATAATCCGCTTGCGAACACTATTCACTCATAACTATTAACTAATATATTGCCCTTTCAGGGCGTTGGGTTGGAGAGGAATTTTTACCCACCCCGTTGGGGCGGGTTATAATCCTGACGCCCCTATCGGGGCTAATGGGAAACACAAACATTCCACTGAAATATTACAAAAAAGCAGGCAACCGTAAGTTAAATAATCTTTACGAAAAAATATTACCTACCTGATACGGTGTCTTTGGCAAACCGAAACGGTTTACCGCCGATGAAATCAGTTGAAAGGATTGTTGGGCAAACGTATTTCTCAATATATTCTGTAACAAGTTCGGTTCCTTTGAAATGGGAAACACAGGGAAAACTTCGTGAATTGTACATGGTGTCCGTCATATCACGCATCAACACCACATTTTTACCAAGTTTGACCATGTTACGTAATCCAAATGGACGACCAATAACACACATATTTGTATGAACACCCATTAAAATAACGTTTTTAATTCCCTTCGCTTTCACAAACGAACCGATTTCAACTCCTTTATCGGACACTAAATCTTTTTCTTCATCAATAGTTAATGTTTCGATTTGCCGTTTCCAAGGAGAACCGCCATGACATTTGGGTTCACAATCGCAACCGCCGTCGCTTTGATCGACGGGCCACTTAATCCCTTTTTCCGAAGGAATACCGTTATTCCACGCTTCACCGTTGAGTAATTTTTTGATTTCTGGATCGTTAAATTCTGCAGCACGTTTTCTCGCCGGACTGGTTTCGTAAAACTTCATACAACTACTGGGTGCATGAATAATTGTTACTCCTTTATCGCGTGCAGCTTGGAGAACTTGATTCATCATCGGAGCCATTTCACCAACACGAGCGGTTGCGCCTTTGCACCAATGTTCGTTCCACATATCACAAATAATGATTGCGGTTTCGGTTGGTTTCCAATTTTGAACTTCGGTTTTCTGTTCAAAAACTCCTTCGGTGTTTGCAGGAATTTGTTTTTGCGTGTTGATTTTCATATCTTCCGCAATAACTGTTAGCGAACACAAAATAACACCGGAAAATAAAACGAACAATAATATTTGGAAAATACGCATGATTTTTTCCTTTGTTGTTACTGGGTGAATAAAAAATAATTTGCTGCGAAAATTTTACGGTTAAATATTTTCAGGAATCACGTATGGGTTACGGTAATCACGTTTCCAGAATTGGGCAGCTTCGGGATTTTTTGGGACACCGGTTTTTTCGTCAATATCAAGTTTCACACCGCCTAAACGGTACGAAATTGTTGAATAATGAACGAGCGAAGTACTGCGATGACCTTTTTCAATATCCGCGTTGGGCAATTCACGTGACCGGATACAATCCAAAAAGTTACGTTTATGTTCCACATCGGGAAAACGTCCGAACTCTTGGGCTTTAACAACAGGCTGCCGATCTTTCGGACGGTCAAAAACCTGCCAACCGCCGCCATGCCGACCAACAATCATTAACCCTTTGGTTCCGTAAAGTTCAATACGTGTTGCGCATTGCATCCAGTACGGAAACATATCTGATTGACGAACCATTCCGTCAATTTTGAGAATGTAATCGGAATAAAGAGTTTCTTCAACAGTGAAGGTGAGATCGTCAAATTCGTAAGAAGCAATTAACGTATCAGGTGTTTGAGCGTCGCTGTTTGGGTCGGTGAAACGTCCGCCAACTGCGTACGCCGATTTGGGAATCTCCTTGCCGATAAGCCAGCGAGCCAAATCAATCTGGTGAACTCCGTCATTCAGAACATCACCGGAGGAAAAATCCCATAATTCATGCCAATTACGGTTCAGAATTGTCGAAGAATAAGGACGTTCTGCTGCGGGACCAAGCCAGGCACTCCAGTTAAGATTTTCAGGAACCGGTTCGCCGGTTTTAATTTTGAACGAATTCATTTCACGTTTCTGATTGAAAACGCGGCAAAGATGAATTGTTCCAAGATTTCCTTCATCGATATACTTTTTTGCTTCAAAATTGTATGGAGCACTTCGATTTTGCGTACCGTGTTGAACGATACGTTTATATTTCCGTGCGGCTTCGACCATTTTCTGACCTTCCCAACCGGAATGGGAAGCGGGTTTTTCGGTGTAAACATCTTTTCCTGCCTGACAAGCAAGAATTGCTCCTAAGGCGTGCCAGTGATCAGGTAATGCACAAATAACGGCATCAACATTTTTATCATCAAGAACAGTTCGCATATCGGGAACATATTTTGTTTTTGCTTTTTCGGCGGCTTTTTCACCGCGTTCTTTTTGGACATCGCAACAATAAAGGACATTCACATCATCGAACTCCTGAGAACCGGTGATTCGCGAGTTGTTCGCATAATCGAAACCGTGCAGCAGTGCCGTACCGCGTCCGCCGCAACCAATCAGTGCAAGATTAATCTTGTTATTTGCCGAAGTATCCGCAACCGATTTACCGTTCAAAATTGTCAAACCGATTCCGATACCAAGAGTTGTTTGTGTCCCTTGTTTCAAAAATTCACGTCGTTTCATGAGAATAGTTCTCCTGTAAATAAAGGTTAAAAAATATCAGCGAAAATAAAATTCCGTAATCAAAATTCATTGTTGGTCATAAGAACCGAATATCTCGAATTATTCTATTTCCTATTTCTTCTATTCCATTCTATTGTACTCTATTTTATTTTATTAACCACAGGGATTACGGAATATACAGAGAGAATTATTCTTGTAATATTTCAACGGAATTTTTTTATTCAAAACAATTCAAAAAAGATTCAAAAAAATATTACACTAATAATATTACAAAATTCCTTTCTCCCTGTTTTTGGCGGTAGAAAAATTATTTAGAGTTTTTTTTCAAACTAAATTTCTTCTGTGATTTCGTATGGTTTTCGGTATTCTCGTTTCCAGAATTTTTGTGCTTCTTGGTTTTTGATTGTTCCATCTACAGAGTTGATGTTAAGTTTTACGCCGCCAAGACGATGGGCAATCATAGCGTAATGAACGAGCATGGAACTTTTGTGTCCCAGTTCAACATCTGCGTTAGGTAATTCACGTGTCCGTACACAGTTGATAAAATTTTCCTGATGTAACTTTGTCGGAACACGACCATGGCAAGACGCCGTAACATTCGGCTGACGGTCTTTGGGACGAGTGAAAACCTGCCAGCCGCCGCCATGACGACAAACCACCATTAAACCCTTTGTTCCAAAAATCTCTATACGCATTCCATTTTGCAACAAATATGGAAAAACATCTTTATCCCGATCTTCCATTGGAGTTTTCACCATATATTGCGGACATTTGAATAAAAGAAACTCTAATTTCAAGTTATCATACTCATAAGTTGTTACCATTGTATTTGGTGGTTGAGCATCGTCGCGATTCACGAATCTTCCGCCGACACTGTACACCGAACTTGGATAATCCTTGTCAATCAGCCAACGCGCCAAATCGAGTTGATGAATACCGTCATCCGCCATACCGCCGGCAGAAAAATCCCAAAGATTATGCCAACCATAATTGACGATTGAAGACGAATACGGTATTTCCTGTACAGGTCCGAGCCAGTAATCATAGTTGAACCCATCGGGAATTTTATCGCCTTTCGATATTTTTAAGCCGCCGCCTGATTGCATATTAAAAACACGAACCAAATGGACATCGCCCAATTTACCGTCTTTGAGATATTTTTTTGCTTCAATATTGTATGGTGCGCTGAGATTTTGTGTTCCGTGTTGTACGATTCGCTTATATTTTCGTGCAGCCTTAACACATTGTACGCCTTCAAAAGGATCATGTGTCATCGGTTTCTCCACGTAAATATCCTTACCGGCTTGACACGCCCAAAATGTTGCCAATGCGTGCCAGTGATCGGGAAGCGGTGCAAAAACAGCATCAACCCGTTTGTCATCAAGAACCGTCCGCATATCCTCAACCGGTTCACCGCCAGTCCGTAACGCTAATTGTTCCCTGCGTTCCTTACGCGGATCGCAACATGAAACAATATTAACATCTTCACGATTTTTAAATCCGTCAAGAATCTCCTTACACCGATTGCCGCAACCGACAAGTGCAAGATTAACCTTGTTATTTGCCGAAGTATCTGCAACAGATTTATTGTTCAAAATCGTTAAACCGATTCCGAAACCGAGTGATGTTGAAGTTCCTTTTTGCAAAAATTCATGCTGTTTCATTAAAAAATCTCCTGATAAATAAATGTTAAAAAAAATTACAAAACAAAAATACCGCTAGGGATTATTTTTCAAAAAGTGATCGAGAAAGGGATAAGTTTTTTCACCATTGATGCGGTGTCCGCCGTCAAACCAATGAATTGCGGCGTGATCCGGTAATTTCAAACAGTGATCATAAAAATACCGTACCTTGCCGAACTCAAAACCGACATACTCATCGCGTCCAACACTATCCGAATGACCGCGTTCTACCATAAACGGTTTCGGCGCAATTAACTTTGCCATGTCGGAGTAGTCGTAAGTATTTGCCAAATCAAATTCAAATATTTCATATTCGTTTGACCAAATGTAACTGAAATCGAACAACGTGGAAGCGGTTTTCAGGTTCCAATAATTAAAATCGCCGGAACAAATCGAAAGACAATAACCATCCGCCAACGGCGGAACACGCATTGCCGTTTTGCCGCCGTAAGAAAGACCGTAAAATGCAATCTTGTTACGATCAACAAAATCAAGTGTTTTGAGCCAATTCAAAATTTGCTGATGTTGCGCAACAATTACTGAAAAAAGCGTTTTACCGAGCGAATTCAATTGACGTTGATTAAACCGGAATTTGTCCTTCAATACATACAGATTTTGCGGAGCAAACGTAACATAACCGCGTTCGCAAAGTTCTGTTGAGAATCCGTTATAAGCGTTTCCTTCGCTGCCGCGCAACGTTATTGAAGGAGTTCGTTCAAGACCATGTTGACAAACAACAACAGGCCGCTTTTCGCCTGCCGCCGGATTTTTTGGAACCAAAAGTAAACCATACGCAATCACTCCGTCAAAAACATCCAACTCAACCTCATAAACGGTATGCGACATTTCCTCTTTATAAAGCCGTGTTCGCGGTTTGGGCGTAACAAGCGGATCGTCAAACCGTCCGATCACATTTTTCGAAAAATAATCACGATACCATTCGACTGTTTCCGCATGTTTTTGTAACGACGAGGCGTTGTGGTGCTTCCAAAATTCCTTGCGGGTCAATGTTGAACGTTCAAGCAGATGCTGCGTGTGCTTGTCCATACCGTTGATGATACGTTTATTGCGGAATTGAATACGATCAGATTGAACTTCAGCAAATTGATTTTTAGTAAATTGATCTTTAGCCGAGTGTCCCGGCGCGGATAATTCCTCGCCTATTTTTCGCAACAACAATCCTGACGGTTTGATTACTTCATCCGGTTCAAAAACGATCCAATCCGAATGGGCAACATTATTAACGGTCAATGGTTCAACAAGTTTTTTTGCGCGTTCTATTTCTTTTTTGACAATATCGTTTTGGGGTTTAACCAGAATACCCGGTGCGCCGTTTTTTTCGGATTTTAATTGAAGTTCCGGTGCGTTACGGTTAACGAGGATCAATTTTCGCGGTGCGATTAACGTTGCGATTTCGGCGTCACCGAATTGTTCCAGCAATCCGAATACATTCCGGTCAATCGGTTCGTCACAAATTCTGTTGCGGTTATTGAAATATCCGGCGACAACCGTTTCATCAATTCTTGTATCTGCCGCTGCCGCATAAAATGCGATTAGACCGCCTTCGCCGTAACCTTCAAGGCGAACGATTGCTCCTTCTGTTTTCTTGATCCAATCGACCAACGCCAAAATTTCCTGAACTTCGTAACCGATAATATGTCTTCCGAGTTGAAACGCGGCGCGGTAAATGTATTCGCGATTTGTCAATATTGCGGAGCGGCGTTTTTCGAAACGCCGGTCAACAATTGTTGGAATGATAACTCTGCATTGGTCAATTGACGTATCAAAACCGGCACTATTTATTGTTTCATTAATATCGTCTGATTTTATAACTCCGATAATTTGTTCGGGTGTAATATTGCAGTCGGGGACATGAATGATATTTTTTAGAATTTTTTTATTGGGTTGAATATTTTTCGGTTCGAGTAAAATTCCTTCGCCGTTGAGTGATTCGAATACCGGCCATCGAATGGCGTAAATTTTATGAGTTACGGTTTCGGCGAGCAATGCCGGAATTTCCAGTGTTTCGCACAAATCGGGCGATTCATAATCTTGGCGGTTATCGCGAACTCCGATAATAAACCGAAATCGTTCGCGATTTTTTGAAACGGAAGTTTCGTAAACATGGCGGTTATCAAATTTTCTGTTCCAAAATTTTTCGCGATGATTGATGCTGTCAATAATTTTCTCATTGAGAAATTCGGTAACAAACCTATTATTCCGTTCGGCGCAATTTTCGTTCTGGAGTAGTGGTTCTGTATTGGGCAGAACGGCGGATTCTCCGGCGGACAATTCCTTTGGAATAAGACTATTTACAGTGAACACCGTCTGAATTGCGAACACGACGAGAATTGTAAAAAACGTGAAATGTTTCATGATATTGGGAGTGAGTACGATATTTACGTTACTTTGTTATTAATTGTTTTATACGTGAAAGGTTAAAAAAAACGTAATATGGTAGGCGACCTTTTTCCGTAAAGGTCGCATCGGCGTACTCGCCGATTTGACCCTGTGGATGAACGGTAAATGGAAAACACAAAATCGGACGGAATTAACGAGCAACCGTTGCGACGTTTCGGCGAAACGTCGCCTACCTTTTAAATTGTTACTGAACGAAAGTTTTGTTGTCGGTGATTTCAATAGTTATTGTACCGCCTTTTTCGGGAACGGTAATTTTGATGGGAGTAGTTTTGAGGTTGTCCCATTCTTTAGGAACAGGATGCGGCATCGCAGCAATTTCCGCATCAATTTTTTTACGGTAAGCATCGACTTCACTATTACTCATATTGCCCAACTCGGCATTGGAAAGTTCGGATGGAGCTTTGGGTGTGTGAGTAATGATTGCCTTGTAGGTTGTTGGCGGAACACCGAGTTGGGAATAAATATTGATGGTTGTTTTGGGTTTGGCAATACCGCTTGAATCTGTAAATCCAAGAACATTGTAACTGGACGGTGTTTCTGTAACAAGTGCTATCGCCGCATTGTGAACCGGTTGACCTTCGTGAAGCAATTTCACTTGAAAATCCGCAAGTTGTTGCGGAAAACCGGGCGGTACTTCTTGCGACGAACAACTCGTCAATAATAAGCAAATAAATGAACAAATAATTAGTATTAAAAAATTTCGATTCATAAAAAGAATCTCCTTGTTAGTTAATTTGTTTCAACAATTCTATCGATTTTTACCAACGGTGGGCGGCATTTAGGCGAAATGTCGCCTACCTTGGTTTACTTGCTGGTGATTACTCACCAAATTTTGAAATAATCAAAATTGAGATTTTTTCACGGACTTGTTGATTCGTTACCGATAGCGGAACCCAAAGCTCCCCAAACTCCCCAGTGGGAAATTCCGTTTTCTTTATCGTCTTTCAGTATTTCAGTAGAATCGGATTGTCCGCTTGTAAGTGCATTGATTGTATCCGAAACAAAATGAACGGAGCCATCTCCGTAACAGGCGTTGACGCCGCCTTTGTGGCTACTTGAAGGAGTGTTGAGTATCAATCCATCTCCCCAATCTTGTCCTGCACAACTCGCGGAGTTCGGTGGCATCACTGTCATAAGACCATTAACACTGACACTACCATTTGTCCATTGAAGTCCAAAGCTGTTTCCAGCGGCACTTGTTGCTCCTTGAGCAGTAATACAATGTAGCCGTGTAGGTGTACTTGACGAACTACTACTCCATGATGATTGTTTTGCAGTTCCTGCTTTGGGGTTTGTTGAGGAATATTCCTGTCGCTTTGCTTTAAGACCAACTCGTTCTGAAAATGCAATTGTATTGGAAAGTCCATCAGTAATACCAGCGAAAGTTTTGAAGGAATACCGAAGCCCTAAAAAGGCACGAGGGCAATGAACAGGTGAGGGGGTAGGAGTAGCTGAGGAGGGTACAGATGCAGTACTACCACGAATTACGATATCTCCAAAGACAATCGAGTAATTGTTTCGTCCTACATTATCACAGTCACTAACAGGAACTTCGCCGGAATTGGATGGACAGATAAAAGTCGGAAAAGTAACACTAGCAATTCCTACTGGGTGGTCTTCGTGAGCAGTGGCGTTTGAAGTGTTTGCCAGCAGATCATAAATGGTCTGTAACTCACAAAACGGAGTCAATTGAACTAAAGAACCAAACGCATGTTGTTTAGCTCTGGTAATGGTTCGGTGAATACTCGACATTCCAGACGGCAAACTACCATGCGTGTCGTGATAGTTGTGAATAGCGATACCGAGTTGTTTGAGTTTGTTGGTACATTGCATTCTTCTTGCCGCTTCTCTTGCTGCTTGAACAGCAGGTAACAGTAATGCAATTAACACACCGATAATCGCAATCACCACAAGTAATTCGACTAACGTAAATCCGCGAAAAAATCTTACTTTCA
>JAITBS010000031.1 GCA_031283515.1 Planctomycetaceae bacterium | reverse complement strand
TTCTTCTTCTTCGATTTCGGATGGGGCGTACACTTCGATATTTTTTGGATCGGGAATTTCCGTCATTTCGGGGAACCGAATCACAAGAGCCCCAAGACGGCGTTCTCCTAAATCAACATCTCGTGTGTCTGGCGTAATTGTTCCGCGAAGAACTTGGCGTTCCCCTTTTTCAATTCGTGTCATCAGTTTGTCAATCCGTTCTAAAACCGCTTCAGAAGGCCGAACCTGCGAAAGAAGTACCAGCAAAGACGGTAACAACAATACCTGCGATGAAGGTGTTCGATTAATTTCGTCAAGAATTAAATTAAATCCCTCATCCACCATCTGATTTTTGGCAAGGCAAACAGCAAGCGGATAAACATTTCTTGAACCTTGTTTGGCAACAACCGCCAAATGACGCCTTGCACTGTCCAAATAACCTGCATCAAAAAAGAGTTTGCCCAAAGCAAGATTCAAACTAAAAATCAAATCGTCTTTTTCCCGACGTGCTTCCGCTAATGCAATACATTGCCGTGCGATATTATCCGCATTTTGTGTATCTTCTTCCGAGATTGATTTTTCAACCTGATTGTACATTCGTTGATAAGGTTGCGGAAATTGCGACGCTACCGCATCAAGAGAAATCGCCCGAATCACCGCCTCCCGACGAAGACGTTTAACATCTTCCGGTCTGTCCGTTTCTTCATATAAGGAAAGAAGCCGATTCCAAACAATCGGCTGGATATTGCCGCAACGAATCGCTTCCTGATAAGACGTAATCAGCATGTTTTTAACATCAGGGTCTTCCTGATTTTGCAACAAATATTTTTCCTCAATCGTTGCCCTTAAAAGATAGGACATATCCCAATCTTTTCGGATTTTAGCAACTTCTTCCTGAAGTTGCCGGATCACGTCGTAAGGCGGTTCCGGTTCTGTCAGCAGAAGTCTTGCCTGAACATATCGCCACCAAGAACCGGATGTTTTATCTAATTGCTCAAGGCGTTCCAACAAAATTTTGGCGTAAGCGTAATCCTCCCGATCAATCGCCATATTCGCCAAAAGGAAAAATCCTTGCGGTTTCAAGGAGTCCGGATTTTGATCAAATGTCGATTTCAAACGAGCATAAACTTTATCTAAAGAATTGGATTCTTTGTCCTTTAACGTTTGTAACAAAATAACAAAACGTTGTTTTTGTGAAGCGGTCAGCAACTCACTTGCTAAGGCTTCCTCAATAATCAATGCTGCACCTTCACGGTCATTGCGGCGGATAGAATCATTAATTCGTTCCGAAAAATAAGCGGCTTCGCCATTGGGTAACTCCCGCATCTTTTGTACAATCCGATCAAAATCCGATAATTGAGCCAGAAAACTATAAATTCCGGCAAGTTCCATCAAAAAAGTAAGATCATCAGCATAAACTTTTTTCTCCTGTCCATTTTCTTCTTGATTTGGCGATGCTGATTTTTGTACCGGAGCGGGAAGTTCCTTTTTTTCCAACTCGCGGAACTTTCGCATCGCAACAATTTGTGCCTGAAGAATTTGTTCCGCATTATTCGAAAGACTGGCTTTGGTCATCTCCAGACGAATCAATCGTAAATCAATAATCCAAGGTTGCGGCAATTGTTCGCGATGTTCATTAAGTATTCGCAACCGCTCTTCGACAATATCCAAATCTTGCGGATCGGGATTACTACGGCTCATCTGATATTGGAACAGACCTTGCGTGTAATAATAATTGAGCGATATGTTATCCGGTGAACGTTCTGCGGCTTCTTTGAGAATACTAACCGCTTTTTCCGGTTTGTTATCTTGCTGGTAGGCGTTTGCAGCAGCAAGTGCCGCCATATTCTGTAACCCCAGTGCAAAAATCGGGTGATTGACCGCAACAAAATATTGAAGTGCCTTATCCCATTGACCCAACTCCGCATAAAGCCGACCCGCAAGCAACAAAGATTCAGGAAGAAGTCTAATGTAAATACTCTGACGATCCAAAACATAATCGTGCGGCTGACCAAAATTACCAAGTAAATTGCTCAAAGTATGAATAGCATCGTTGTTTTTCTTCTGGTTCAAAACATACAAACGCCGTGCTTCATCTGTACGTCCGGCAATTTGGGCTTCTTCCGCTTTAACCAGTATTTCCGAGCCTTGATTTGCGGCAAGCCGAGCAGATAAAAGCAATCCCATGTTAAGAATCTGAGGCACAGAATTGGGACGTCTTATTCTGGCATCTATCGAAATTTGATTTAGTGATGCAATTTTTACTTCGGCTTCTTCAAAACGTTTCTGTTCCATAAGAGCAATCACAAGACGTCCGACCAACTCCTCAACCGCCTGATGGTTCGATTTGGTAACACCCTCATTCCAAATCTCAATCGCTTCATTGACTTTGCCTTCACCACTTAAATATTCGCCAAGATATTGATAACCAAGTCCATAATACGGATTCTCGGCAATATTGCGCCGTAACAATTCTTCTCCTAATTTTTTCCGTTCATCCGCGAGTTCCGTATTACCAGCACGGCTGGCAAGTGCCGATTGCTGAAACGCATACAAACTGGCAAATATCAATCCCTCAACATCATTGGGATTAAGTTTTAATACCACCTGAAGATCAGGATCCAATTTGTCCAACGGCGGTTCCGAAGGAATAAAACGCTTTTTAAACCGAAAACGAGTTAAATAAGCGTTCACCTCTTCAGAATTACGGCTGACCATCGCATCAATAATGGCTAACGCTTTCGTTTGACGTTCTTCGAGGCTGGTTCCGTGAAGCGTTTGACTGGCGAAATTCTTAAAAGAATCACGTTTGACATCAATAATAAATTCAGCATACCGTTCCGCAATTTCAATATCACTTGGTTTCATGTTGTACACATCTTCCAGCAGTTTATCCAGATATTGCGGAAGAGGCGGAGTTAAACCTATTTGTAACGGATTGTAACCGGAATGCGGAAGATTAATCATAATCGATAACGTAAGATAACGCATCGCTTCGTAATTATTACGATCATTAAATTCCCGCTCAACACGTTGTACTTCCTTTGCCCGATCAATCACTCCAGGATAGTTGGCGCGTTCCCATTCGAGTTCCATCGACCGACTGCGATATGCAAGCGATTCCTTATCGGAGGCGATTGTCTGAATCAATTGCGTACAACTATCAATAATTTGTTTAATACGAAGTTGTCTGGTAAGTACATTGGTTTTACTTTCGTCTTTGTAAAGACTTTCCAAAATACTATTCAATTCAACCTGAACTTTAAGAATTCCTACCGGTTGCGACCGATTGAAATTATCAAGAATATTGGCGGCTTCCACTCTTTTTTTCAACGATTCATTTAATTTTCCGTCCTTTTTAAGTTCTTCCGCTTCCATCACCATTTTTTGAGCGGTTGACAAAATCTGACCGGACATGTTGGAAATGCGGAAAAAATAAAGACCGGACACCGTACCACAGAAAACCAAGAATACAATCAATCCCCCTAAAAGCCATTTCCAAGAAATAACATATTCGGCTAATTGGGAACCAACTAACTTGGATTGAGAGGATTGCGGGGCGGAAACGGAAGCAGAAGCCGGTTGTGGTGATTCCGATTGTTTCGGTTGAGAAAATTCAGTTGCGGTCATAGTTTTAGGAATTTATTAAAATCAGAAACTTAGAAGTTAATGAAAATCTTGTAATGAAAGTAAAGAGTAAATGATAAAAAAAGTATAGAATTATTCAAGGGGGAACATCGTTTTACATAAAGAGTCTAAGGGAACATCCCTATTCCGTATCGATTTTGATATTTCAATATTCGTGTCATTTTTGTTTTTTCAATCTTAACTCCGCTGCGGTTAGGCAATTCTCATCTTGTTATCACTATTGTTAAGATTGAAATTGTTGAATCAGTCGGTGTATTGAAGTAAATGGGCGAGGCGGATTTGTTCCAATTTATCGGCGAAACCGCCGTCTTTTCCCGCCATTTGGTAATAAGGAATATCCTTAACAACAATTCCGTCAACAGAACTTCCTGTGCTGACCAGTTTTCTGTAAACATCTTCCATTGCACCTAACATTGTTTCGCCCTGACGAACACACAGCAATACGGAATCGGTACTCGACGCCATAATGAGTGATTCGGCGGCATTCGCAACCGGCGGAAGAACAACCAATATTAACGAATAATGTGATTCCAACGTATCCAAAAGTTCCCGAAAACGTCCGTCTCCCAACAATTCATAAGGCGAAACATCTAATTGTCCGGCAGAGAGTAAGTGTAAGTTTGGTTCCCGCTCATTCAATACAAACGCTTCACCAAAACCATTGCGGAACGATAAAACATCCGCCAAACCAATTCCGGTTTCTTCATTTCCGAACAATAAATGTAACCGTCCTACACGCATATCCGCATCAATTAACAATACGGGACCGCTCTTCATTTGAGCCATCGCCACTGCAACCTGAACCGCTAAAAATGTTTTACCGTCATCACCGGAAACACTCGCCACTGCCAAAGTTCGGCAACTTCGAAACGGATCACTAAGTAAAAGATGCGTACACCAATTGTGAACACTTTCCCGATAACGAGCCAAACGTTTTCGGAACGTGGAACCATGAATCCATGCCACCGGCGGTTCCATAATTTCACCAATAATAACCGACGGAATTGCCCGCCGAATTTGTGAAACGTGATAAAGCCGCGGTTTGAGGCGTTCGATGGCAACTCCAAGAAACAACGGAAAACAAAAACATCCCAATGCACCTACCGAAGCAAAAAGTAATTGTTTTGTATTATTAGGTTTTGTGGGAATGGTTGCCTTCTTTTTCAGTTCGATTTGGTTTGGGGCATATCGTTCGGTTTCCAAAGAGACAACACGGGTTTCCAGTTGGTCAAGGATTTTATTGATGCGTTCGAGTTGAGCCTGTTGGAAGGAAACATCAACAATTTGAACAGTGCGTTCACCGGCAGTGGTAATTTGTTCGTTAAATCTTTTTTGAAGATTTTCGACGAGGATTTCTTGGGATCGTATTGCCATTGATTTTTCCCAAATAGCCCGTTCCAAATTGGCAACCAAAGAACTTTGAATATCTTTGATTTTATTACTTCCGGCATTGGAATATTCTGCTACGATTTTCTTTTCGATTTCTTTGATTTGCTCTTGATAGCCGATAATTTTCGGATCATCTTCTCGCACCAATGTTTTTTTCAACGAAGCGACTTGTTCCCGCAAATCAACTAGTTTGGTTTGATACATTCGCAACATCGGGTCATCTTCGATAGCCTTTGCCAAAATGGATTGGGGAATATTCATTCCTTCTGTCAGGGATTCTTTGAGCATTTTCTCTTCCGCCCGCAACGATTCCAGTTTTGATTCGTGCAAGTAAAGATCACGAAGAATTGATTCGCCCTGATTCAATCCGCCGGACAATCCTTCTTTACTTGCGGCTCCGCCTTGTTTGGCAGCTTTTTCCATTCCGGTACGAATTTCCGCTTGAAGCATTCGTGCTGTTGCTTTTTGGCGATTCAGTTCCAAAGTTAATTGCGTGAGCAATTTAGCATTCCAATCCTGAGCCTGAGTCGCATAATATTCAAAAAACGCCGTTACAACACTATTAACTATTTTTTCAGCATCTTCCGCAACTTCCATCTCAATTCCAAGAGTTACCATTTCCGACTTATTTTGTGTCTGCTTTAATTTCAACGCTCTAGCGAGCCAATCGACTTTATTCTTTTGCTTGATTACAGAAGAAAGGTTGGCAACATCGGGAGTTTCCAACGCCTTTTCAAGAATGAGCGGGCTTCGGATAATTGCAAACTGTGTTGTAACATAAGCGTCATACTGTTTCTGTTGTTTTTCATCAAAAATGAAGTACGGCTTTTGAGAAAAAATTTGCAAGTAAGCAGTTGCTTCGTACCGAAGCGGAAACGAGATGTAAATTGCCGCAAAAGTAATCGCCGCAATCACAATACCGCATGGTAATGCCCATTTCCAACTACGTTTCAAGCCGGAGATAATGAGTAAAATCATAATCTGCGGAGTTACCTTGAGTAATTCGATTGAATCCATAATCGGTTTCGGCTTGCCAGGCATAGCTGCACCCTGACCGTAATAAGAATCGGGCGGCAACGCCTCCATCATCGGATCTAACGCTCCACTTGGAACCATTTCATTTGTTGGCGGAATATTACTTTGTGACATCGTGCTACTCTAACAGTTTGGTGTTCTCACATGAAAATTGGAAAACTAAACTTAAAAAATTAATTTCTTAAATTTTGTGGAATGGCAAATGAAATCAATTCACTAATAACTAAAATATACTCATTGATAATCATTTTCTTGATAATTACTTTACCGGCAAAAAAGAACTTTTCGCCTTAAAGTAATACGATCTAAATTTCAACTTTGCGAAAAACTTTACCTAAATAAAATACAGATGCAATAAAAATACCAAAAGCGACAAAAATCATAAAAATACCGGCAATTTCATCGGCAATAACTGCCGGATTTCTATGTTCTGGGGTGATGTTGTTAATAAAGCCGCTGAAATAGAGTAAAAGGATTCCGGTCATTGCAATACGGGCGGCATTGACAAACAAAGCAATTGGTGCCGCAATTGCCAATATGAAAATATTTTGCCACCATGGTCTTTTGATGAGTAGGATGGTTGCAAAGGAAATAGCCAAAATACTGATTAAAAAACGGATTCCGCTACAAGCTTGTTCAACGGCTAATTCCATGGTGCTTAATTGGATGGTATTTTTGACAGGAATCGCTGTTTCTCCCATAATTTGCAACAAAACTGCTGCGAATTGCGCTGCGAATTGCTGCAAATTGTGCCGTAACAATACTTCAAATCGATACGGCAGTTGGAACATGAAAATCAAAAACAACAAAGACGGAAGTGCCCAAAAGAACACGCGGTTACCATAAAAAAACCATACAACCCCTAAAATCCAAAATATAAGAGACCATTGATCTAATGTTTCCATATATTGATTGGCGGCATAAAACCTCATAATAAGACAGATTAGAATTGGAAACAGTCCAATCCATGTTAATCGGTAATGTGTTCCGGGATACGTATCGAGCCGGAGGTAGAGGAACAGTGCCACAAGCGGTATCACAAAAAATCCGTGACCATAATCCAGTTGAGTGTACCACGCATAGACAATATTAGAAAGCGAAGGAAAAAATGCAAAAATAGACAACGGCAACATCACCACACACAAAGCAAGAAACCGAACCCGTTCAAATGATTTATCAATAACAGGTCGTGCGAAGATTGGAAATTCTGTATTTGTTTGGGGGATTGTGGAATTTGTTGTTGGCGGTTCTGTTGTTGTGTTTGCCGGATTTTCATTGGCACCGAAATCTTTTTTAGGAGGAACCGAAGAAGTTTCGCGGCGTGGAGTGAAACCTGTTGAAAAATTACCATGCCGAATTTTTTTCTTCGGAGAGTTTGGAATTTCCGCGTCAAAATGGTGAGGTGATTCTTCGGTTTGTTCTGAGACAGGTGGTATTTCGAAAGAATGGTTATTTTCGTTGTTTGTCATGGTAAAGATGATGTATCAAAAAATGAAAAAAGAAATATCCGCATAAATCTTTGAAAATAAAATTTTATACCAATATTTCCGTTAAAATACCATTTTTAAATTCTTAAAAACCGGTATTTATTTGAATAAACCTAAACACGCAAACTAATATTATAAGGTAATCTATACGAATTACAACAATTCAAGTGTAGTAAATCTCATTTTACAAAAGTTTTTATGAATGATCTATCATAGATTATATTTTTACAATTAGCAAAAAATTAAGATTAAAAAATTAAAATTTTTGTAATTTTTCGGCGGAATTTTTGTTTTAATCGTGAAATGTGTAATCGAAATGTAATCAATGAGGTGAGCGGTATTTCTCCGAAGGTTCTCTAACCTTTGAGGTTATTGACGATTTTGTTGTGATAATTTTTCTACGAAACGTCTGTAATCTTCCGGTGTATCAATACCGAAGGTCGGTTCGTTGACAACACCAACCATAATTCCGAAACCATGATGTAAAACCCGAAGTTGTTCAAGACATTCTGTTTTTTCCAAATTGGACTGCGGCAACCGGCTCAGCGAAAGCAAAAAATCACGGCGGTAAGCGTACATACCGACATGTTGGTAAAACAAAGGCGGTTCGGATTGGAGCAACTCTGTTGTAACACCGTTTCGCGGATGCGGAATAACACTTCGGCTAAAATAAAGAGCTTGACCGGTTTGATCGAATACAACTTTAACACAAGCAGGGTCTTCGAGTTGTTGCTGATTTCGAATGGGTGTTGCCAGGGTTGCCATGACGGCATTGGGGTGGTCAATCAACATGCGAATTACCAAATCAATCGATTCACCGGCAATCTCCGGTTCATCACCCTGGACATTGACAACAATATCGATATCGTCCATTTTTGCCGCAACTTCGGCAACCCGATCTGTTCCGCTTCTGGCGTTTGGATCAGTCATAAACACTGTCCCGCCAAAACGTTGAACTGTCATAAAAATTTCTTGATGATCGCAAGCAACCGACACCAATTTCGGTAACATCGCTTTCAAGGCGGCTTCGTAAGTATATTGAATCAACGGTTTACCGGTTTCGTCCAGCAACAATTTTCGTGGTAACCGTGTTGAGGCATAACGCGCCGGAATAATAACAACACTTTTATTTTTCATAAAAAAATATTCTTACAAAAAAGAACAAAAAGTCAACTATCCGTTCTCCACGAATTGCTTTTCTCTCTTGAAAAAATAATGGTGTTAACATATACTGATTTTCAAATGAAACATTTTTACGTAAAGACTTCGTTATTTATGGGTGTTTACGTATTTTGAGTTACAACCCCTAACCCCAAATCCCAATGGAAACATGGACGGTAAAACAATTACTCGAATGGACAACTGATTTTTTCAAAAAAAAAGGAATTGAAATGCCGCGTCTTGACGCAGAAATTCTTCTTTCTACCACTATGAAAATCAAACGAATCGAACTCTACACTAATTTTGAAACAGAACCAACAGAAACACAACGCTCTCTTTTTCGGGAATTTGTTAAACGCCATAGTATGGGCGAACCGGTTGCTTATTTGGTTGGGTTCAAAGAATTTTATTCTATTCCGCTCAAGGTTGATCCCAATGTTTTGATTCCTCGTCCGGAAACAGAACTGCTTGTTCTTGAAACATTGGATATTTTGAAAACATTTTCAGACAATTCGTTTCCGATTGTCTGTGATGTTGGAACTGGTAGTGGGGCGATTGCGATTGCACTGGCAAAAAACTGGCCTAAATCTGTCAAACAAACAACTATTATTGCTGTTGATATTAGTTCGGAAGCTCTCAAAATTGCAGAATCCAATGCTGTTTTAAACAATGTTGACCGCCAAATTGTGTTTTGTTATTCTGATTTATTATCGGGAGTTACCGAAACATTTGACGTAATTGTCTGTAATTTGCCTTATATCAGCTGTTCCGAATACGAACTTCTGCCCAATCACATCAAAAATTTTGAACCACAACAAGCATTGCTTGCCGGAGCCCAAGGAACTGAAATTATTGAACGCCTTACTTCTCAACTCCCTCAAAAACTCAAATCCGGCGGTTCTGTTTTGCTGGAATGCAGCCCAATGATTGCTCAATCGGTCGCAACTCTTTTTACCGGTTGGCACTCTGTAAAAATCATCAAAGATAATGCGGGTTATCAACGTTTGGTTGTAGCTGCAAAAAAATAAAGAATAAAATCGGAAACGATATTAAATTGTGTAAAGCAAAAATACTCTGATACTTATTTATTATTAATTGTGCAATTTTTCCTTAAATCAGATCTGATCAGAATAAAACGGTTGAAACATAATGAAAGTTATTTTACTTGGTAACGGTACAAAACAAGGAGTTTATGAAGCGATTGCGAGGCTTCGGACGGAGATTGAAAGCCGAGTTACGATTGTTGCGGAAGACTGGGGGGGTAAGGATGATTTTTCCAAGATTGATGCGGATCTTGTTATTGTTTTTGGCGGAGACGGTTCCATTCTCCGTGCGGTCAACCAAATGGGTACGAATCCAATTCCACTCCTTACCGTACATCTTGGAACGCTGAGTTTTCTTTCAACAATTCAAATCGACGAACTCCTCTTGCTTTTAGAGCGTCCGGATTTGTTACAATTACCGGTTATTCGTCATTTATTGCTTGACTGCAAGTTATTTCGAAACGGCAATAACATTCATTTTCAACCGGACGAATCGCGATTGGCTCTGAACGAAATTGTTATTCATGGTGATACGACATCACGTCTTATTAGTGTGGAGATGTATATTGACAACGATTTGGTAACAACTTATCGTGCGGATGGTTTGATCTTGTGTACTCCGGTCGGTTCAACTGCTCGGAACCTTTCAACAGGAGGTCCTATTCTTCGGAAAGACATTGATGCGGTGGTGATTTCGCCGATTTGTCCTCACACGTTGAGTAATCGTCCATTGGTTGACTCACCTGATCGTATTTTTGAATTTCGGGTGCATCAGGAGGCGGTGTTGATTCTTGACGGAATGGAAATGGCTCGAATTTGTCCCAGCGATACAGTTCGCATCTGCCGTGCCGCACAAACTTTCAATACATTAGAGGTACCGGGATTTTGTTACTACAAAGCTCTACGCACCAAACTCGGTTGGAACGGAAGTTTTACTGAATAAGTATAAATATTTAACCCTCTTAAATTTAAGCATATTTATTAGTAATCTATCAGTGGAATAATTATTGTAATCTATCAGTGGCATTTTTGTTTTTTCGATTTTCACCCCGACAGGGGTGTGATTTTCATAACCGCAGGTCATCGCCCTGCGGACTCGTGTCGATAACAAATCTCTGTCTGAAAGACAGAATTTTAATAATCGAATTGCCGGTTTAATGATTGGGCTCGTTTCGTTTCGCCTTTCAGGCGATGTTGAGGCGAGGTATTTACCGTAGGTCGCGCTTCGCTTGACCTACGGTTATGAAAAT
>JAITBS010000022.1 GCA_031283515.1 Planctomycetaceae bacterium | reverse complement strand
AAAAAAGAAACAGGAAATCAGTAAAATTCGTTTTACATTCCAACCTGAATAATTCACAGGTGCTGGTTTTTAAAGTTGATGAGTTGTTTCAAGCGATTATTTATGTAATGCATCAATAGAATTTTACTTGTTTTTGTAGGTATTTAAAAAATTACATAAACTCTTAACTGATTGTCATATAAAAATTTATATCAAAAAACGTAAATTTCACTGAAATAGTACAAACACTATTTTACATCAAGATATTTCATAACCTATTTGTAATCAACACTTTAACATCATTCCCCGAACCTGGTGAACAACCCCGTTTTGAGGAGTGAACCCGGTAGTGAACAACGCTTATATGTTTCTGTAAATCTTTTTGTAGAAAAGACTTAGAACAAACTTGTAACAGGTAGGCGACCTTTCGCCGAAAGGTTTTAAACAATACAATACAATGCAATAAACCCACGGTCGCAACGGTTGAGCTTAGTATTGTGTTTTACGCCGTGAGTCCTTCATTTCCGTCCGGCAACAGGGGCAAGCCGGCGAGTACGCCGTACTTGTATTGTTTAAAACGTTTCGGCGAAACGTTGACTACCTTTGGAGAGCATTGGTAAACAAATTGACGAAGATTCCACTGATATATTACAAATAATCAATTGCCGAACACCGCCAGGACTGATAAGTTCGATGGCAGTCTCCACAACTTCATCGGCAAGATGACGTCCTGTCACCTATTCCGCAATGTCCGTATAGACACAATTACCGTAATCAATCTAAAAAATTCGGAATTTGGCGGTAATCAATCCGCTGATTACGACCCAATTCCGAAATTATCAGCAAATTTTTGAGTCGCAGACTATACTTTATACCATTTTCATGGTAAATTTAAGTGTCAATCGAAGAGTGAATTATGTATCAATTACCAAGTGTAAATAAAAGGAACACCTAGTGGAATAGCAATTGCCTTGCAACACGGCGTTTATAAACCCCGACAACTATTTCCCTAAAGAACAAGTCAAAACTCAACCCTACTTCTTTTAACCGGATAATTATGCTGTCCGGTTTGTTAAAACTCATGTCACAACAAACCCAACTACAACAGAAAGCAAAAGAACTTCTTACGGATAAAAAGGTTGATCTGGTGATTGGCTACGGACTCGTCGAAACCGGTCACATCGGAGCCGTTTTTATAACAAACACAGAACAGTCCACACAATTACTTTGGAATAACCAATGTGTTCATAACCTTGTTGTTTATCTCAAACGAAAAGAAGTTAAAAAACTTGGACGTCCGGCAATTGTTGTCAAAGGATGTGATGCCAGAGCTATTGCCGTGCTGGAAACCGAACATCAACTTGATCGCGAAAATATGATCGTGATCGGAATGGAATGTGCCGGTATTCAGGTGAACAACGTGTTGCAGGAAAAATGTAAAACCTGTGATCTTCACCAACCTCCGCATTGTGATTTTGTGATCGAATACCCCGAAAAATTAACACTTACCTCCGATTCGTCCCATCGTTATGACCGTCTCGAAAAAATAATGGCTCTAAATATCGAACAACGACTCGATTATTGGAAAAACGAATTTTCCCGATGTATTAAGTGTTATGCTTGCCGCCAAAATTGCCCGATGTGTTATTGTGATATTTGTGTTGCGGATAAGAACAGACCGATCCGAATTGATACGTCGGCAACACTCAAGGGTAATTTCTCATGGAATATTTTGCGTGCATTTCATTTAGCAGGGCGTTGTGTTGGTTGCTCGGCGTGCAGTACGGCATGTCCGGCAGGGATTGATCTTGACTTACTAAACCTCTCACTCGCCAAAGCCGCCGAAGAACATTTCAATTACCACGCCGGCATCGAACGTAATATCGAACCTCTCATCGGAACTTTTTCACCGGAAGATCAAGAAAATTTCATTCGATAATGCGTTGCCAATTGCTGAAAAACAGACGCAATCAATTTAGGAAATTCGTAAGTGATCAATTTAAGAAATTCGTAATTGATCCGTAATTGATCAGAGTGTGGTTGGTAAAATTGATACTTTGCCTTGCCCTTATTTATTTTTTTTGCCGAACAGAAATTCTTCAAACAGATAAGCGGCATCATGCGGACCTGCCGCGGCTTCGGGATGGTATTGCACAGAAAAAATCGGCAACTCACGGTGACGTAAGCCTTCAACCGTACCGTCATTCAAGTTAATATGCGATACCTCAACATTGTTCGGTAAAGTGTCAGGATTGACGCAAAAACTGTGATTTTGCGATGTAATTTCAACTTGCCCTGTTATTTTGTTCAGTACGGGTTGGTTGGCTCCGCGATGACCGAATTTCATCTTGTAAGTTGTTGCATCAAATGCTCTTGCTAAAAGTTGGTGACCAAGACAAATCCCGAACATTGGTATTTTACCAATGAGTTTCTGCATTTCCGCAACAATAGAGCCAAGCCGTGCCGGATCGCCTGGACCATTCGAATAAACCACGCCGTCCGGTTGCATCTTCAGTAATTCCTCTGCCGTCGTAAATGCCGGAACCACAAAAACACGCGCTCCCATCGAAACTAATGACCGCAAAATATTTTGTTTCACTCCAAAATCATAAACAACTATTTTCTTCAAACCATCAGAAATATCTTTGTATAAATCCGATGTCCAGGAACATGGTTCTGTCCATTCAAACGGTTTGGAGGCGGTAAGTTGTCCGACCAAATCAATATTTTCTAGGTGCGGTGAATCTTGGGCTTTTTGGATCAACTCCGCCGCATCCCAATCTCCAGATGCAATTACCCCACGCAATAAACCATGATCCCTAATATGTTTTGTCAGTGAACGTGTATCAATATCGGAAAGAGCAACAATCTGATTCCGTTTTAAAAAATCATCAAGACTTTCTGTTGCTCGCCAGTTAGAAGCCCGGCGCGAAATTTCCCGCATCAACAGTCCTTGAATTTTTGGTTTTACCGATTCATGATCTTCATCATTGAATCCGGTGTTACCGATTTGCGGAGCTGTCATCGCAACAATCTGACCAGCATAGGACATGTCCGTAATCACCTCCTGATAACCGGTCATTGAGGTGTTGAAAACAACTTCGCCGATGGAAAGACCATCAAACCCAACAGAAATACCGGAAAAACAACGTCCATCTTCCAATGCGAGTATTCCGGGTGTTTGTTTCATTAGTTCAAAGTTTATCATAAATATCTGATTTGAACCGGCAAAAAAAATTTTTCAACTCTGTTATGCCTTGTCGTTTGCTCTTGTAACTGTTTATTCTTTATGCACGTTTTGCGCCAAGAAAAAATCCACTGTTTCAACAGCAGCAACTTATTACTCTTACAATAGTTATATTCAAAACGTGTTTTTCAAAATAAGTCAAACCAATCTTTTTAATGACAGTTTTGTCTTAGCATGTCCCAAAAATAACATTTTTGTCCCATTTCCGTTAAACGTGAAATAGAATGAGTATTTTGACCCAAAATGTAAATAAAAATAGAGGGTACCCCTAATAATTCGATTTTTTGTACTATATCAGTGGAATTTTTTTGAATAGGTTTACAGTTGGCAATTAAAAGGTAGGCGGTCTTTCGCCGAAGGGTTTTAAATAATACAACACAATACGATAGAATACAATAACCCCACACGGTCGCAACGGTTGAGCTTATTATTGTGTTGTACGCAGTGAGTCCTTCATTGCCGTCCGTCAACAGGAGCAAGTCGGCTATCGCTGAGTAGTTGATAGTGGATAGTGGAGAGTAGATAGTGGGGAGTGAATAGTTATGAGTGAATAGTGAATAGTGTCGCAAGCGGATTATTACCAAAACGGTATTACTCCGCCTGCGACACTATCCACTATCAACTATCAACTAATATCCTGCCTTTTCAGAGCGAATACCTTTTTAACTTCAAACAAAAATGCTACTGATATGTTACCATATTTTGAGTTTTAAAATTAAATCTGAATTTTAAAGTGCAATGAGTCTATCAGTTCTCAGTTATTTTTTCACCATTTCCAGAGAGCGGAGAGATTAACATTTCCGCCGCTTCGGTCACCGGCATAGCCTTCCAGACCGGCAATGAATTGGAAATTATTGTTTTGGCGGTAAATCAGACCGATTTCCCCAATACCATAACCACCCTTAAGAGCAGAACCGTTGAAACGTCCCACCCCTTCAATAAGTCCGTCCGCTTGTCCGTCCAACTCGTACTCATACGCACTTCCCAGATACCATGACACATTTGAGTTACGTTTTTTCGTGTAACGGGCACCAAGAGTAAGCCGATGCGAATGAATACCATTAAAACGTATTGTTTCAGTAAAAGACAGATGATTATTACCCTCTGCTTCGATTTCTTTGTAATTCCACGTAATTGTATCGCCTTCCATATACATCCAAGCATAACGTCCGTACAAATCAAAAGTTTGCCGCTTACCAATTTTCCACTGATGAGTCAGCCCTAAATCCGTACCGTAATAGACAGAATCAGTATCGTAACGCATTACAAAATCCGTATTGTGAATTTTAATATCGTTGCTATAAAATTTATTACGTAAATTTCCGCCGCGCACGGTTCCATCGAATTGCCAACCGTTTTTCCATTGCCGCCGGAACAACACACCGCCGCCTGTTGCGGTGAGTTCGCCGTCACTGTGAAAATCGGGATTGCGTTTAATTTCGGGGATATAATTGTACGTATTATAATCGGCGTAACCGGAATCAAAGAATCCGCCTAAAAAGATTCTGCCGCGATGAACTTTTTTCTGTAACGCAAGACCCGCCTGAAACACCGTACCGCGAACTGTAAACCGTGAAGCGTCGCCGGTATCCGCACTGTACCAATCACCGGTTATACTCACAAACGGCGTCTTAACCCATTGGCTGCCCCGATCACACGAAACACACGGATCGCATTGCGGCTCAATATCGTACAGTTTGGGAGCAGCAAGATGATTCAGGAACGAAACTCCTGTAATCCGACCTTCAGAAGGCGGAACAAGTTCTTTTGCCGGAATTGCCTCATCGGAACGAAGACGGGCTGTCAGATAATGACTGTCCACTAACGTATCATCCTGATGTTCTCCGTTCAAGTCAATGATAAAGTAATAACCGCGAGTCAACCCTTGTCGAGCGTAAGCAATAAAATTACCGTCGGAATCTTTATCGTTTGACAAATTATTTTCGTTAATGAATTTTTTCTGATTAATTGTATCATCATCAACTGCGTCAATCAGATAAAAACGATCACCGGATTTAAGCGGAATATCTCCGAGAAAATCCTGTAAATGTACCGTTGCGCCGTCGAGATTAATCATTGACGCCTGATCAGGTGTAACAATTGTCAACAACGGAATATCGTTACCGATGGAATTGTTAGCATACGTATTAGGAGCATCTTTATCGTTGTAATAACCGGTATTGTTCAGATTGAAATGTAAATCGCCGTTAAAGTTTACTTTTGGTTTACCGTCATTATTGTTGTACGATAAATCCCATTTATTATGACCTTCGACATTGAGCCATGCACCTTTTTTCAAGTCAACCGTATAATTGGGAGCGTTTAACGACATGGAGTCGGCATCAGGAAACACACTTGCCCACAATTCACCGTAGTTGAAGAGTGTTGTAAAACTATTTGTATCCACAATTGTTGTTGTGCTTCCGGCGTACATTGTTATTGTACCGGAATTGCCTTGATCAATTTTACCTGATTTCAGTAATTCCAATTCATTCTTACCAGCCCAAATAAACAATCCCGACAATGTTCCGTCCTTCCGTCCAACTTCCATATTAAATGTGAAATTGTTATTAGTTTCATTATCTTGCGAAACCATAATTGGGTCAAGCAAAAAAATGGTTCCTTTTGCCTCAGACGCAATAACCAATTTCGCATCGGCAGCAGCATAATCTTGTTGCAATTTTTGTTGGTCGTCAACATACGGCATTGTTCCAAAATAGAATGAATTGTAACGATATTGAGTAGTAGTGTCATTATTTTCGTCGATGGCATTTCCGTAAAATCCGGTTTGTCCGCTCTGGTCTAAGGCAGTGGATATAAGTGTAACAACATGTTCGGTGTCGTCCTCATAAAGAGTTGCTCCAGTATCAATAGTAATCGTACCATAAACTTTAGCATTGTAATTCGGTATTGTGTTTTTGGAAATTGAAGTGAAAGTATTTCCCCCGAACAAACTATCTTTGATAGTCATTCCTCCGGCGGCACCGTAACTGTACACTAAACCGCCCATGATTTGCCCATCGTTGGCTTTAACGGTGTTCGCCAAAAAATTAGTGTGATCAAGAAGTCCGATTCCGCCGTGCGGTTCAACAGACCCTGATTTCGCCGAACCGGACGCACCAATAATTCCGCCGCCGTCAATCCATGTTGCGGAAGTTACATTATTAGCCCAAAAATTGGTATTTGAAATACTGTTAATTTTTGCGGTCTTATCGCTGCGAACACCGATAAGACCGCCGCCTTGAATATGTCCGTTTTTCGTTTCAATTTGATTCAACGAAAAGTTTATGTTCGCAATAGAGTCAATCGTTGCTTTTCCCGAATCGGAACGAACACCAATAAGACCGCCGCCTTCAATGTGTCCGTTAGTTGTTTTGATTGTATTCAACGAAAAACCTGTACGATTTTCGGGATTTTCGGTATTTTCCGTATCAACTGAAAAAGTATCGTCATTAATAACTCCAATCATTGCATTTCCCGACTCGGAACGAACACCGATAAGACCGCCGCCTTCAATTGTTGCTGCTGTTACGGTGCTTTCAAAAAATGATCCCTTGATTTCTATTCCGGAAATTTTATTGATTCTAGCATCACCGGCATTGGCATGGACGCCGATCATTCCGCCGCCTTCCAACTTACCGCCAACATCCACTGTTGATTTGAAAATATCGTTTTCAATTTTATCAATTTCGGCGTAATCGGTGTTCTTCGTACTATTCGAGCGGACACCAATAATTCCGCCGCCGTTGAGTTCACTGCCGACATTAATTTTTGTTTCTTTATTGGTTTCACCGAAAGTGTTGTTGTTGATCGAACCGATTGTTGCTGTCCCTGATTCGGAACTAACACCAATAATTCCGCCGCCGTCAAGATTATTTGTACTTGAAACGGTACTGCCGGTAAAAGTGTTAGCGGTTACAGTTACGAGTTCCGCGTTTCCGTTATCCGCGAGAACGCCGATAATTCCGCCGCCGTTTAATTCCGTACCGGATGTTACTTGTGTTGTGTCGAAACGGTTATTATTAATTGTATCAATTACAGCGTTACCGTTATTCGCATGGACGCCGATCATTCCGCCGCCGTCAAGATTGCCGGCACTTGTTACTTCACTACCGATAAAGGAATTATTTGTTACGGTTCCAATTTCCGTATTTCCGTTATCCGCGAGAACGCCGATAATTCCGCCGCCGTTTAAGTTGGTGTTTGATGTTACCACTGCTGCGTCGAACCGGCTATTATTAATCGTTCCGATTTTGGCGTTACCGTTGGATTCAGAATAAACACCAATAATTCCGCCGCCGTTTAGTTCACCGTCAACATTGATTGTTGTTGCATTATTGGTTTCACTGAAAATATTGTTGTTGAGTTTATCAATTGTTGCCGAACCTGCTGCAAGAACACCGATAACTCCGCCGCCATTCAAGTTAGTCGTTGCTGTTACATTTGTTGTGTCGAACTTGTTATTATCAATCGTTCCGATTTTAGCGTTACTACTATTTGAATTAACACCAATAATTCCACCGCCGTCAAGTTCTGTTGTACTTGAAATGTTACTGCCGGTAAAAGTATTACCTGTTGCAGTTACGAGTTCCGCACTTCCGCTATTTGAACGGACACCGATAATTCCGCCGCCTTCTAATTTGGT
>JAITBS010000684.1 GCA_031283515.1 Planctomycetaceae bacterium | reverse complement strand
GCGAAAGGACACACTTTGTCTTGAACTTTTCTCGATTTAGAAGTAGATTGGTTGTATGAATAAAAAGTGATAGATGTTAATAGAACAAAATTATGATCTTTGACAATTAGGTAGTAACTGTGAACTATAGCGATAATAGGAGACTCATTGTCCTGTTACAATCGTTATAATGTGAAAAAAATCAGGGCTGACCGAAAAAGTTATATTTCACGTTCGACGGTCATGGAAGTACTAGAGTTTTAACTGATCTTGCCGGTGCCATCGCCGAACTCTACGCCTTCGACGCTTACGGTAACGCTATTGGTTTCGACCCAGCAACGGCATTGACAGAATTCCTGTACAGCGGCGAACAGTTCGATGCATAACAAACACACCGTGTTACGGCGAGTTGTTATACAATGTCCTTTTAGAACGGAATTATTGTAAAGTTACAGTTTAAACGAATTTAATTTATACACAAAACAACATTAGATATTAACAGGAGTTTCGTTTTTCAGAAAAAAATTCCTAATCGTTCAGAGTGTGGTTGGTCAATCGGTCTAAATTACCAACCAGCCTCTACACATTAGGAA
This sequence comes from Planctomycetaceae bacterium, assembly GCA_031283515.1. Lineage (GTDB taxonomy): Bacteria > Planctomycetota > Planctomycetia > Pirellulales > Thermoguttaceae > WRKP01. Next base: position 6,892 of record JAITBS010000684.1, on the reverse strand, counting down.
AATGTTTCCAATCTTCACGCCCCAATACGAAAAAATAGAAAATCGCTTGACAAAAACAAAAATCTGTGTACTATGGAAACTCGTTTAGAAATCTTTGGATGGTACTCAAATGGTAAATGAAATGAATGAATTGATAGGTAACCGTTTACAAAGTTTCTTTTACTATTATTACAAAAGTTATCTCTGTTCCGTATTCTATACATGAATTAGAAATTGAAAGATGAAATTTACAAAATTATTATTTTGCCAAATGTTGGAAGCGGCGTTGGCGTCGATTGAAACAAACCTGATCCTTTTGAACCGACTGGATGCTGCAACCGGAGACGGTGATCACGGCACAGCTATTCTGGCAGCAATGAAAGCCGCTGCCGCCAGTGCGAAGAAAGACGGAACGCTTTCGGTAACTCTCGAAACAGTCGGTTTCGATGTCATGTCAGGAGCCAGCGGTTCAACCAGTACACTTTCCGGTTTGTTTTTCACCGGTATGGCAGGCGGAATCACTTCCGAAGAACTTGATGTTGATGAAACAATTACTGTATTTGAAAACGGTCTTGCCAATGTTCGGACAATGACCAAAGCTCAAATCGGTGATAAAACACTCATGGATGCTCTCATTCCGGCAATTGAAGCGATGAACCGATTTAAAGGAAGAACCAATACATCCTTTTCGGAAATTTTTCAAGCTGCCGCTGTTGCTGCACAAACCGGAGCCGATTCCACAAAAGAATTGATCGCCAAACACGGCAGAGCAAAAAATCTCGGCGAACGAAGCCGGGGACATCTCGATGCCGGTGCAGTAAGTACCGCATTGATTTACGCCGCCTATGCCGAAATTGTTGCAAAAAATATGTAACTTGTTGAAATACCGTGATTTATTTTGAAACAACAATTAGCTCTTTATTCCTGATAAACAATTATGTTAAAAACATTGATCAAAACTGGTTGTTTTTTTGTTCTTATATTGTTGGCAGTTTTGACCGCAACCGCCGAAGCCCAGACAATTCGGAAAATAATACCAACACTTGGAAAATTTGAGGATGCGGTTCGGAATTACACTTACCGAAGTCTGGATGATCCGCCAATTCCCGGTTGTTCGTTGTTTGTGGGCAGTTCGTCGTTTGCTCTTTGGGGTAAAAAACTTGAAACAACATTTGCCGAATATGACGCAGTTAATCGCGGTTTCGGCGGTTCAAATTTTGCACAAAATATTACCGCATTGGAACGGATTCATTTACCGTACAAACCGGCACGAGTAATTATCTTTTGCGGAACAAACGATATTGCTCAAGGAACAGATGTCGAAACGGTATTCCGTAATTTTAAATATTACATTGCTCGGCATTGGAATGCGAATCCGTTGACCGAAATTTATTTCGTCTCAACAACTCATGCCCCAATTCGTGAAAAGTTTTGGCAACAAGGAGATGAATTTTGTGCCAAAGTTCAGGAGTTGGCATCGAAAACCAAAGGACTTTTTTATATTGATGTGATCACGCCCATGAATGGCGATGACGGCAGAGTTCGTGAAAATCTTTTTGTCAAAGACCGCCTTCATCTCAATGAGGACGGTTATACTCTTTGGACGGAAACATTCAAAAAAACTTTCGAAACACAAAATAAAATCCGAACAAAATTTGATATTCGGGAACTGTTTCAGAATCGAAAAAATCTTGGTTTGTTCGATGATCCTCGTTTTGCGGAGGACGGAGTTGCAGTTAAGGAGCCTCCGGCAGTTGACACAAAATTGAATATTGTTTTTATTGGTGACAGTATTACTATCGGCGGCGGAGAAAAATCACCGCCGGCACGATGTGCGGAATATCTGAAACAACAATTCGGTATTAGTGAAGTTGTGTTTTCAAATCAAGGAGTTAGCGGTTTGACAACCGTTGATTTTTTGCCGTCGAAAAACAAGCAATTTCCCAAAGTTCTTGAAGCGGCAAATCAGTTCAAAAAGGATCAATCCGGTAAACTTCTTTTTTCGATCATGCTCGGAACAAACGACAGTGCCATAACCGGACCAAACGGTTCACCGGTTTCTCCTGAACATTACCGCCGGAATTTGAAAGAAATTGTTGATCGGTTGTTGTCGGATTATCCTGATTCGGCAATAGTGTTACATAGTCCGAGCTGGTACAGCGAGACAACACAAAACAATGCAACCTATCTTTTGGAAGGACAACTTCGTGTAACTGTTTATGGTCTTGAAATTCAATCGCTTGTCGATTTTTATTCACGAACTCCCGACAAAACACGGGTTTTCTTAGGTGATACTTTTTCGTACTCTTATTTCAAAACGCATCACGAATCGGCAATGCGTCATGAAACCGGTAAAAAAGGAACGTTTTTCCTGCATCCGAATGATCGAGGTGCCGATGTCTTGGGACGATTTTGGGGAGCTGCAATTTTTGAATCCGTTTTGAACTGTGTTCCGTAACATTTACGATAACTATAATCACTTCATACAGAATAAACCGTAACACGGAGTAAACTGTAACTATTTATGTTCAATGAAAGCACGACCTTTTTATCTTTTTTTGACCGTGCTGTTTTTCATCGCTTTCAGTGTTGGGTGCTGGCGAAAGAATGAACCGGTTGTCCTGAATTTTTATTGTAGTGAAACGTTTTGGCATGTTATGCAGGAAGAAGCTCTTGCATTTCAACAGATTTACGGTGTACAAACCGTGCTGATTCCGATTTCGTTGCCGACACAGAATGACCAGCTGCAATCCGATCAACAATCGTCCAATACTTCAACCCAAACATCGCCGCTCGGAAAAAATCGTTCGAAAAATCAAAGTTCTTTTCAAAACGGTAATAACAGTAATATTGTTCTCGATACTAAAATTGCGTCCCTTATTGATGATTTGTCCAACAATCGGCAAGGCGATATTTATTTGACAGATTCCTCACTTGAAATGGATCGGCTTAAATCTTTTTTGCTGGCGACCCATGAATATCCGTTTTGTTTTTTGACCATGACACTTTGTGTACCGAAAGGTAATCCATTACAAATTTATTCTGTTCGTGATGTTTTTGAGAAACAATTACTGTTGGGTATTACATCTCCTTCAAAAGACGGTTCTGGATTTGTTGCTTGGAATATTCTGTCCGACACGCTGGATGACTTAAAAAAGACCGATATTCAAAAAGAGTTGGTACATCAATTTGACCGACAATACGATCTTTTGGAAGCCCTAGAAAACGAAAAAATTGACGCCGCTTTAGTTTGGGACGCTGCGAATCTCAAAACTTATCTGCGTATAAAATATTCGGAGGAATACTATAAACGTTATGAAAACCAATTTGATGAGGCGAAAAAAAAATGGGATATTAATAAGATTACCGAACTTATAGATGAAATGTACAAGGAATTGTACATGGAAAAAGATTTTGCCGAAAAAATTTCTCTTTCGGGTGTTCCTTTTTCGGAAGCGAAGCTTGAACAGTCGAAAAAACAAAATGAAACAGTTCTGGGAAAAGAACATCGGGTCATTCAGATATCATTGATTTCTTTAAGTACAACATTGCATGATAGACATGTACGACGTTTTTCGGATTTTTTGATTTCCAATCAAGGCAGGAAAATTTTACAAAAACATGGTTTTACTCCCAATCTCCTCTGAAATCTGAAAAAAAAAAATTATAACTTTACAAAAAAATCGCCCAATATTTACCGTTTTGAACCGACCGACAGACGAATCCGGCAATAGATTTATATGTTACTATCTATTTTGTTATTGTTTCAACAATGTGAAATGATATTTTATAATAGTGGAGAGTTCGCAAGCGAAATTATTGCCGAAACGGTATTACTCCGCCTGCGAACTCTCCACTATCAACTAATATTCTGCCCTTTCAGGGCGATTCTAGAGGCAGCAACTTTGACCCTACCCGTTGGGTAGGGCTGGCTTGTGTTGTCCTTTCAGGACGCAGAATAACGCAAGCGGAATTACTGCCAAAATGGTATTACTCCGCTTGCGACACTATTCACTATTCACTCATAACTCATAACTATTATTTGTTCTTTCGGGAGGCAGGAAAAATATTTTTTCCTATTCGGGAACAATAATAAAATGACAGTTAATCGGGAAGATGAGGTAATTTTTTGAATGTTTGAAATGCTTCAGGGATAGATTCGAGAATAGAAGTTGCCGTAACAGATTCTTCCCCAAGCCGTTTGGCAGCAAAATCGCCCGCCAAACCATGCAGAAAAACTCCCACTCTTGCTGCGTCAAACACCGCTAATCCCTGAGCAAGTAATGCCGCAAGAATACCAGTTAAAATATCACCACTGCCGCCTGTTGCCATTCCCGAATTGCCGGTCGGATTTAACGCAACATTTTTACCGTTTGTTGTAATCGTTTCATGACCCTTCAACACCAAAATAACTCCGTGTCGCTCCGCAAAATCTTTGGCAACAGCAATACGTTCTGTTTGAAATTCTTTATTGTCTTCGCTGGGAGTTGGTTGTTTTCTTAGCCTCGCCAATTCCCCTGAATGCGGTGTTAGAATTATATTTCTGTTACCAAGAGATTGGAAAAACCGGTCAAGAGATTCTGTTTCGAGTGATGTTAAAGCATTGAGTGCGTCAGCATCGACAACAATAGGACAAAAAATATTACGGAGTAACAACGGAACAAATAAATTAATTGCCTCAGAACGACCCAAGCCGGGACCAAGAAAAATTGCTGTTACTGATGTGATGTGGTTAAGAAGTGATTCAAGAGCAGTTTGCGAAAAACGTCCTTGTTCATCAGCAGGACAAGGTAATGTTGTCAGTTCCGGATAAAATCCGGCAACCGTTTCAAGAATTGGATCAGGAACCGCTAATCGTACCAAACCGGCTCCAGCAACAAGTCCGGCACGCCCTGCCAAAGCAATTGCCCCAGCCATACCACGTGACCCGCCAATACCAAGAACTGTACCAAAAGTTCCTTTGTGCCCCGTTCGTGGACGACACGGTAACTCTGGAAATGATTCAACATAATGAGATAATAAAATATCGTCCCGCATAAAAAAATAAATAATGTTTCAGTGAAATTTTCGTAAAGATGCCGATTTTCATTCGTACACAAATGAAATCGGTTATTAACAAAAATTCCGCTGAAATATCGCAACTGTTACATCACTTGCTTTTTGTTTATTGCTGTGAACTGTTTGGAGTATTCTTTATTTTCTGATTAGTTCGACAGCATTTTCGTCGAGGGGCATGATGTAATAGTCGCGGAACAAACAACCTTGATTCCCGCCGCCATGAAGTTGGAGACCGGTTTTTCCTTCTTTGGCACATTGGGGGTCATTGATATTAGTGATAATCCAGCCGTTGAGAAAGGTTGTTAATTGGTCGCCGACAGCAACTGTTCCGACTTCATTCCAATCGGCGGTTTTGTATTTTTCTTTAGCCAGTTCGACGTTTTTGGCAACCCAACCTCGTCCCTGAACTTCCCAAAGTCCGGCAGTATCACCACCAACAGCAATTTCACATTGAAATCCTTTAAGCCAATAGGGTTTATCCACTTCTTCCGCACGAAAATAAAGACCACTATTTCCTGTGATCATTTTGAAGGAAACTTTAACCGCAAAATTTTTGTACGATTCTTTACTTAACAACATTCCATCTTTGGGTTGTCCTTCTTCGGTGGTTCCGCGAAGCGAACCATCATCCTGAATCTCCCATTTTCCTACCGGTTTGGTTTCGACATCTCCGAATTTTTTATCAGCATACAATAATATCCAGGGTGTTGGCGGAATTTCTTTGATTCGGATATTCCGCCATCGAATTTGACCTTGTTCACCGGAATGAACCTGAAGCCCGAAAATACCTTCATTACTCTCAAGATCAACAACATCGGTGATTTTTTCGCCATTCAACCATGTTTTGATGGACGGACCAACACATTGAATAACAATTTCATTCCAGTCACCTTTTTTGAACACCTGATTGATTTTCGTTTGTAATTCTTGTGTTTGCGGAATAAGGTAACGGTTTCGGCGATGTTCATCGTAAACATTGGCACTATCATTTTCGGGCAGAATTTCGCACTGATAACCTGAAAGAAATTCTTTTCCGTCTTTTGATTGGACATCGGAACGAAATTGAACACCGGAATTACATTCAATATCGTATTTAATATCGAATTTCAAAATGAAGTTGGAATATTTTTTTTCCGTACACAAAAAGGTGTTAATACCGGCACCTCGTTTTCCAATGATGGAATCATTTTCAACGATGAAGGTTGCGTCGCCGCCGCGTTTAACCCAACCGTTAAGTGGTTTACTGTTTTCAATCCATGAAATACCGGATTGAGGAGTTAGCAACGGAACAAAACCCTGTTCGTCCGCAATAACCGGACTAGAAACAGAAAGTGTCAGAGAAAAAGTTAAAAAAATACTCGTCAAGGTAAGAATGGTTTTCATAGAAATTGTTCTCCTCAAAAAAGTTAATAAAGTAGAATTGACAAATAAACAAGATACCGAATCAACAGAAACTAAATCTGTATCTGTAATTGAATCCGTGTACCGACAAAATCTCAAGAAAAAGAATATATGCTATTTTATAGAAATGAGCAAGTATGCCGAACTTGCCGGAATAAAATAAAATCAAGCAGCCAAGCAATAAAAAATTAGGTAATATATCAGGGAAATTTGTAATATAGTCAGTGGAATATTTTTGAATTTGTTTACCGTTGGCAATTCAAAGGTAGGCAACTGAAAGGTCGCCACGGTTGGTTGTTTTTTCATTTCCGTCCGTCAAACAGGGGCAAGTCGGTGAGTACGCCGACTTTGGAGTCCATTGGTAAACAAATTGACGAATATTCCACTGATAGATTACGAATTTATAAAGATGCATTTTTCCTGATTCTTTTCTGAAATTGGTCTGGATTTTTTT
>JAITBS010000676.1 GCA_031283515.1 Planctomycetaceae bacterium | reverse complement strand
GGGTGGAATTTTCATAACCGTAGGTCAAGCGAAGCGCAACCTACGGTCAACATCTCTCCTCAACATCGTCTGAAAGACGAAACTAAACGCTCCGAATCATACCTTCGATTTTTAAAATTCTGTCTTTCAGACAGAGGAATGTTCTCGTTGTACGAGTCCGCAGGTCGATGACCTGCGGTTATGAAAATCACACCCCTGTCGGGGTGAAAATCGAAAAACAAAAATTCCACTGAAATATTACGAATTTTAAAAATCGTTATTGAATATAGCATATTTTTGACAGTTCGCAATTATTTACAGATATTTACAAACAAATTCATGGATTCATAATATTTTAGCGGCTTTTGTATTTGAACGTAGTGATAACATGAAAGAGGTAAATCATTAAAAATTTAGCTAACTTCTCGGAGAAAAGCCGCCTTATGTGAATCGGCGTTTTTACGAAATTCCGCAGAATATTGAAAATTTTTGAAGGGGGGCTTGAAAAGAGGAAAAAATCAGTCACAATGTTGTATCTTTATGAGTTTTTGACAAAATTTTTTAATAACCCTTTTAATAACCCCCTTAATTTAATATCCTGATTTGTCAAAATAAGGATTGAATAAACATAATAAATAAACGGCTCGGAGCAGAAAATGGCTAAAATCCACACAATAACAGTAAAACTTCGCGATTCGCATGGAAAACGACGGAATCGCCGGTTACGCAATACCGGTAATGTGCCGGCTGTTCTTTATGGTCACAAACTGGCAGTTCAAAGTCTGACACTTTCAGCGGAAGAACTGGAAACAGTTGTTCGTCATGGTAACCGATTTGTCGAATTACTCGGCGATATTAAGGAAAAAGCGTTTATCAAAGATGTTCAATGGAATACATGGGGAAATCAAATTCTTCATGTTGATTTTGCGCGAGTTAGTGAACACGAAAAAATCCATGTTACTGTTCCCCTTGAACTACGCGGCGAATCGCCCGGAACAAAAGATGGCGGTGTTGTTAAACATGTTTTGCATTCAATCGAATTAGAATGTGAAGCCGCTTCTGTACCGGAAAAGATTGATGTTAATATCAATCACCTCGAATTTAATCAAACTTTACATGTTAGCGATTTGGAATTACCTGCCGGAGCAAAAGTATTGATTGATGAAACAACAATTGTTGTGAGTTGTTCGATGCCCGTCGAAGTTTCCGAAGACGAAACATCACCGAGTGAAGAGGAACCGGAAGTTATCGGGCGTAAAAAGACTGATGAAGAATCGGAAGAAGAATGAAGTTAATCGTCGGACTCGGCAATCCCGGTGCCAAATACCGATTGAATCGGCACAATATCGGTTATTTAGTCCTTGCCGAACTGGCAACACGGTTGAACACATTGAGAAATCGACCCAAAATAAAGTTTCATGCCGATTTGCTTGATGTTCAGGACAATTTTGGAAATTCCGTTTTGTTGCTTGCTCCGACAACTTATATGAACCGAAGCGGTTTAAGTGTCGGAGAAGCCGTAAAATTTTATAAAATTCCTATAGAAGAGATATTGATTGTTTGCGATGATCTGAATTTGCCGTTTACCAAACTACGATTTCGTGCAGAAGGCAGCAGCGGCGGACAAAAAGGGTTAGCTGATGTGTTGCGGGTTTTGGGAACGGAAAAGATTCCGCGTTTACGAATCGGAATCGGTCAACCGCCCGGTCAAATGGATGCAGCTGATTACGTGTTAATGAATTTCACCGAAAAAGAACGGGTTGATTTGGATTTAACACTTAAACTGGCAGCGGATGCTGCCGAATGTTGGATACGTTTCGGTATTACCGAAGCAATGAATAAATATAACTAAAATAAACTCGATTTTAACTCGAACCGGAACCCGAAATTATGACACAGAATGTTTACGAAGGGTTGTTTATTTTCGACTCTGACCTTTACGCGAAAGAACCGGACACAGTTTCCGGTCAAGTAACCCGTATTATTGAACAGTTCGGCGGAGAAGTTCTTCTCAGTCGGCTTTGGGATGAACGAAAATTGGCGTATCCGATTAAAGGACATCGTCGCGGAACTTATTGGCTTGCTTATCTTAAGATTGATTCGCTTAAGGTTAAAGAATTGACACGCCAATTTCAATTGAGTGAAAGCGTGATTCGATTTCTGTTTCTGCATGTTGATCCGCGTTTGGTTGAGACATTGGTAGAACATGCCCGCACCGGACACCTCCATGCCGGAGAGCAACAAGTTGACCAGATTATAGAAGAAGAAATACCGCCGACATCTTCATTTTTAGAGGAAGATGTGGAGGATTCTAATGATACTAATTAGAACATCTGCATGTGAACCGGTAGTAGTACAAAATCTTCATTGATAATAGTAAACATTTCCTATTGTTGTTTCATTTTTGGAGAATCATTTATGGCAAGTTTCAATAGAGTTATATTGCTTGGGAATCTGACACGAACTCCCGAATTACGTCATATTCCTTCGGGAACTGCTGTAACCGATATTGGTTTAGCTGTTAATGACCGGCGAAAAAATATGACGGGAGAATGGGTTGATGAAGTGACGTTTGTTGATATTACTTTGTGGGGACGAACAGCGGAAATCGCCGCCGAATATCTCACCAAAGGATCACCGGTTTTGATCGAAGGACGTTTGAAACTCGATACATGGGAAACGGAAGGTCAGAAACGTTCAAAACTAAAAGTAATCGGTGAAAAGATGTCCTTGTTGAGCGGCGGCGGCAATCGGAACGAAGACGCTTCTTATTCCCGACCGGCTTCATCATCTTCTTCTTCACGTCCTCAATCGGTACCGCAAGATTATTATGATGCTCCGTCGGAAGCGGATGATGTTCCGTTTTGATTTTGTTGGTCCTTGAAGTTGAGCCTGCCGAAAAAATAGATTCAATATAAACGTAGCGAAAAATGCGGTAGTCCGCAAAAAACTGACACAAAATTGTGATTTGTATAAAACCGAAAAATTTCACCTATATCGGTTACAGTATTTGAAGAAAGACACCTTCCTGATTGAAGGTGAAAACCCTTTGTGAAAACTATGACTGTTCTTAGAAACAAACGAGCTCGTTGTCAATACCGGAAAAGTAAACGTTTGCCGCAAGGTAAAAATGGAGGTGTTCAATTGTTGCTGATTCAGACGATTGATCCGCTTGGAAGACAAGGTGATATTGTCGAAGTCAAATCCGGTTACGCAAATAATTATTTGATTCCGCAGGGATTGGCGACAATTGCAACGGATCATCACAAACGGATGATTGAGAAGCACAAAGCCAAACTGGCGGAGATTCAGAAAAAACGTTTGGTTGGGTTGCAATCTTTAGCGGATGAAATTCGTAACAAGCGGGGGATTTCCATCGAAGCCAACGCCAACGAAGAAGGACATCTTTACGGTTCGGTTGGTCCTGATGAGATTGTGAAGGCGTTGCGCGGCGAGGGTATTGTGTTGACGCCGGATCAGGTTCGTCTTTCGGGACCGATTAAGGAGTTGGCTCTGTACACGGTTCGGATTTATCTCGGTCACGGCATCGAAAGCGAATTGAAAGTCTGGGTCGTTCCCGCTGTCGTCGAAAAATAAAATCCGATTTCTATTGAATTAATTGTAACCGTTCACACTCATTGATGATTTGATAAAATTCATTTAACTATTGTGAACGGTTGCAAAACATCAATTTATAACGGTTATTTTCTTTCATGTAAAAATTATGACTACAAATAATCGAGAAGTAGTTTCATTGAAGGAACAAGAACCTTACCCGACTTGGGACAAACCCATTGAAGAACAATTTGCAACAACATTAGTATCTCACGATATATTTTTTGAGTTGGTTTTTCAACTTAAAAAAGTCGCTTGTGCGTTTCTAATCTTTTTATTACCGATATCGTTGCAAAATCAATTGAATATTCCCAACTTAAAAATATCAGTTCGGCGTTTCAGAGACGAAAATTTTAAGGAAGCCCGTTCCGATATGATCTATGAAATCCCGCTCAAAAAAAACCGAAAGAAATATCTTAAAATTTATATCATCATTGAACACAAAAGTTACGATGATTCGCATACGATGTCTCAATTGTTTAATTATGAGACACAAATTATTAATACCGAGATTGCTATTGCGAAAAAGAAGAAGATTTACAATAAAAATTTCAAACTTTCTCCGATCATTTTAATCATACTTCATCATGGCGGGGGAATTTACACGGGTTCGGTTGAACTTTCCGATGAATTTGAGAAAATTGAAGGGACAGAAGAATTTATTCTCCAACAAAAAGGAATTATTTTTGATTTATCGTCGATAGATAAAACAGAATTACCGCATGATACTAACGTGCCGGAACTTTATGCGGCATTGCGAATTATGCAGATTATAATGAGTAAAAATATTGATGAGTTTTTGTGTGAGGATGAATTTTTGGAAGAATTGAAACCTTATACGGATAATCCCGAGTGTCGAAAATTTGCTCGTCTTTTGGCGTGTTATGTTTTTGATAGTAATTATCATTTGACTCAAAAAGGCGAACAACAATTTAAACAACAACTTCAAAATACATTTAAAGGAGAAAAAATTATGTGGTCTCCATTAGCAAGACGTTACGGTGCAGCCGGTATTAAACAAGGTATTAAACAAGGAATTGAAATTGGTCGAGCAGAAGGTATCGCCAAAGGCAGAGTGGAAGGTGAAGCGAAAGGTGAAGCCAAAGGTAGAGTGATAGGTGAATTAGAAGGTCGAATAGAAGCTATTATCTCTATTTTGGATGTAAAATTCGGTGAAGTTTCTGAAACGGTTCGTACCTCTCTTGGCGTTATTACCGATGTCAACCGCCTTCAGGAACTTGTCCGCTTGGCGGCAAAATGCGATACATTTGAGGAATTTTCTAAAAAAATGAAATCAATAAAATCGCGCCGCCGTTGAAACAATTCCAAAAAACGTGCAAAAATGAAAATTGAACGGAATCCCTTTGAATTTTCAACCAATGAATTTTTCTGATAGATCTTTTGGGGTTCTTTCAGAGTTCGTAGTTGGACATTAGCTTACATGAGTATATTCCTATGTGGAATTGCTATTACAACGGAAATTTCTAATCTGAAATTACGGAAAACAGTAAATTTCAAAAAAAAGGACGATCACTTTGTTTTTTCGTTTCAGTAATTGGACTCGGTATAGGTTGGGCAATACATGCATGTATTTTTACGGTAACACGATGATTCTGGAAACAAATTATATTGAAATTCCATTGACAGATGAATCTCCGTATTGTGGGTTTAAATCACAGATCGGCATCGCTTGAATTGAGAGAACATCTGACGTTTTCTCCGAAACAAATTGCCGAAGCATTGACTGTTTGGCGCAACATAAACGCTAATACGGAAGCGGTTCTTCTTTCGACATGTAATCGTACGGAATTTTATATTGCGTCGGCGAATGATATTGTGTTACCGCCGACAGAGCAATTACTCGGTTTTTTATTACAGCAAAAGGAAACGCCGGAAAAAGGATTCACATTGGCGTCGCAGGTATTCACGCTTGACGGTTTGGATGCGGTGCAACATCTTTTTTCGGTGGCGTCGGGACTGGATAGTATGGTTCTTGGTGAGGTTCAGATTCTTGCGCAGGTTAAATCGGCTTACCAAACGGCACTTGATTACGAAACGGTTGGTCCTTTGACACATGCTTTATTCCAGATGGCTTTCAAAACGGCGAAAGATATTGCGGCTGAAACGGAAATTCATAAACATCGAATTAGTATTCCGAGTATTGCGGTTGCCGATTTTGCGCTTCGGATATTCGGGCGGATTGACGATAAACAGATTTTGATTTTCGGTGCCGGCGAAATGGGACGGGAAACGTTACGTTATCTTGTCGAATACGGTGCGAAATCAATTACAGTGTTAAACCGCCGCCGTGAACGGGCGGAACATCTCGCGGAAGAATTTGACGGTGTTGTTGCGGATTGGAAAGATCGGTTTGAAATGATGGTTAATGCAGATATTATTGTTTCAACAGCGGGAGCATCGGAACCAATTATAACACTGGAAGATTTTCACAACATTGAACCGCAACGGTTTGGACGGACGTTGTTTGTTCTTGATTTGGCGGTTCCAAGAAATTTTGAACCGAAAATCCGCGAATGTCCGGATGTTCATCTTTATTCGATTGACGATCTTCAGGAAATATGCAACAAAAATCGTGAAGAACGAAATAGTGAAATTCCAAAAGCGGAAAAAATGATTTCGCAAGCTGCCAAAGATTTTGTTCAGGAGATGAATCATCGTCAAAACGGAGAGATGATTCAAAAGCTATGGCAACGTTGGACGCAGACAAAAGATGAAGAACTCCATCGGTTATTCAATAAATTGCCAAACCTAACGGAAAACGAACAGGCGGAAATTCGTCATGCTTTTGACCGGTTAATTGGTAAATTTTTACATCCGCCGTTGGAATCGCTCCGTAATGAATCCAAAGACGGCGTTCCTCACAAACTTCTCGACGCTCTCGCAAGACTTTTTCGATTACGTGACAATAATTAAACGGTTTAGACGGCGTTTCTCCGAAATGCCGGAAAAAGTTGCCTACTTTTGATAAATCGGCGATTTTACAATAATTTCATTGAATAGTTACGAATATTACTGTCTGATGAGATTTATTCCTGTTTCGGATTGGAGAACATTTGATGCAATCATCTGTTGCAATTTTGGGAGCTGGACTGATGGGAACAGCCGTTGCAGCGGCGCATCTTCGTTGTGGTTTTTCCGTACTTCTTTACGATTCTGTTGATTCTGTACTTCAAACGGTATCACAACGAGTTGCTGAAGAACTTCGGATTCAACAATTACCGTTCAACAAATCTCTTTTGAATTGGAGTCGGGAGATTGAATCAGTACACAGTTGTCCGATTATTATTGAAACGATTACAGAAAAACTCAAAGCGAAACAAAAACTTTACCGAAAATTACAAGAGACGGCAAAAGGTCAAACGCCGTATTTATTTTCCAATACATCAACGATTTCAATTTCAAATCTTGCAGAGAGTCTTACTCCTGAGTGGCGTCAACATTTTTGCGGTGTCCATTTTTTTCATCCGGTACGCCAACGTTCATTGGTTGAAATTATTTCAGGTGAAGAAACTGTTCCTGAAACAATAAATCATGCACAACAACATGCTTATCAAATAGAAAAGCAGCCGATTATTGTTGGTGATGGTCCAGGTTTTCTTGTCAACCGGATTTTGAATCCCTATTTAACTTCTGCGTTGACACTTCTTGCGGAGGGTGTTGCTCTTGACCGGATTGAACATCTTGCAACACAATTTGGGATGAAAATGGGACCGTTTCGAATAATGGACGAAATTGGTCTTGATGTGGTACTTCATGCCGGTTGGGTTTTATTCAAAGCGTTTCCTGACCGTGTTCAACATTCGCTGTTGTTACTAAAATTAGTTGAATTGGGTTGGTTGGGACGTAAAACGGGACGTGGTTTTATGTTATATCCGAACACAGTTTCATGGGAAGGAGTTGGTGTTACGAATACGGAATTACCGGCAATAATTTCTGATTCGAATATTTCGGACAATGAAATTATTCAACGTCTTTTTGTTCCGATGTATGAAGAAGCTGTTTGTTGTTGTAACGACGGAATTATTAGTAATCTTACTGATGCGGACTTTGCTTCTATTCATGCGCTTGGTTTCCCGCCGGAAAAAGAAGGAATCGTTTCATGGGGAACAAAAATGGTCAATAGTTCCAAAAGATAATTCTCACGAAAAATTTATCTAAGACAGATGAAAACGCACTTGTCTGTTTTTTTTGTAAATCTATAAATACAAGAGGGATATAAAAAATGATTCAAAAATATGGTATGTAAATTATTTTTATGCTATTGACGAACATGAATGATTTGTTATGATATAGACGTAATGGTCGTAAATATTAACTCGCTTGGCATTGAGAAAAATCTTCCAGATTGCTCTGATTCTCAAAGGTGATTCGTACCCGGTTGTGTCGGTTATCGTCGGCAATGAATTAAATTAACGGTGATAACCAATATTATGTTACGGTTTGTCATAAACAGTTACAAAAAAAATAATTATTCTTATGACCGCCATTATCGAACAATTATATGAAACCCGTGATATTCCCGATACTGAACTGAAATTATTGATTGAAACAAAACACTATGACCGTGAACTGTTTCAATATGCGGATAAAATTCGTAAAGAATATTACGGGACAGATGTGTATGTGCGGGGTTTGATCGAATTTACCAATTATTGTAAAAACGATTGTTTTTATTGCGGCATCCGGCAAAGTAATCGTAACTTAGAGCGTTATCGATTATCGAAAGACGAAATCTTGTCCTGTTGTGAAATCGGTTACAAACTTGGTTATCGGACATTTGTTTTGCAAGGCGGTGAAGACCCGTTTTATACGGATAAACGGATTTATGAAATTGTTTCGGAAATACGGAAAAAATACACTGATTGTGCCATCACACTTTCTATCGGTGAAAAACCATACGAAAGTTATGAAACGTTTTTCAAAGCAGGAGCCAATCGTTATCTTCTCCGTCATGAAACAGCAGACACTGAACATTATGCCAAACTACATCCCGCCGAAATGAGTTTGGAAAACAGGAAAAATTGTCTCAGAAATTTGAAAAAAATTGGTTATCAAGTTGGTTCTGGTTTTATGGTTGGTTCGCCGTTTCAAACGACAGACTGTCTGATCAAAGATTTACGTTTTCTGCAAGAACTTGAACCGGCAATGATTGGAATTGGACCATTTATTGCTCATCATGAGACACCGTTTAATCGTTTCAAAAATGGTGATTTACAATTGACGTTGCGTTTGGTTGGTATTTTGCGGTTGATGTTTCCGTATGCGTTGATTCCGGCAACGACAGCTCTTGGTACAGCCGATCCGCAAGGACGTGAAATGGGATTGCGTGCTGGTGCGAATGTCGTTATGCCGAATCTTTCACCTGTTGATGTACGAAAAAAATATGAACTATACGATAACAAAATTTGTACCGGTGATGAAGCGGCGGAATGTCGTGCTTGCTTGAGTCGTCGGGTTTTGTCGGCAGGATATGAAATTGTTACGGACATAGGACATGTCCGGTCACTCAAAGAACAACCTAAAAAATAAACGTTTCGATAATTCTCTATTTATGTTGAACAATGAAGTAATGAGGTTTGTTGTTTCTATTCTCTTTTTGCTACTGAGGTTGTTTTGTTTGTGGAATGATTCTACTGAATAGATACCGCATCGAAGATAGGACAACCTGTTGACACAGAACCGCCGGAAGTTGTCCGATCATTTTTTATTGGGATGTGGAGCGGTGTACGCAATATTTTGGATATTGCGGGATTTATTCTTGTTGTTGGCGAGGTTGGTATTAACACCTTGATTTATCTTGCCGTAGGTGATAAGATTAACGCTGGTTTGAACGCAGCAGCGATGATTCCGGCGGTTGGTGTTGGAGTAACAGCAAGTAGAGCCGCGAAAGAAGTTGCCGATGTTGTTGCTGATGTTGTAGAACAAGTTACAAAAAAATATTGGTAATATTGTCGATGCAAGGAAAAATGCTGACAAAGCCTTAAAGGAAAGAATCGCGGCAAAAATTCCAGTGATAAAGAAATTTATATTTGTGTTACGCCGGAACATCCGTTTTATGTTGACAATCGCGGCTGGATTGCTAAGGCAATTAAGAAATGGGGTAGTTCTGCGGAATTTTTATTTGAATATATCAATAAAACTCCAAAGTTGTTACATCGGTGTTTTTACGGTAATTCCGCCGAATAATAATTACAAAAAATTACAGGAAATTAACTTTTCATTTCAGGAATGACCAAAGAACAAATTCTTGTTATTGAAGACGAAAAGGATATTCTTTCGATGGTTCGGCTCCGTTTGGAAAGTCGAGGGTTTGAAGTTTTCACTGCAGAATCGGGTGAACTTGCTCTTCAATGGATGTCTGAACATAAACCTGATCTGATCCTTCTCGATCTAATGCTTCCCGGAATAAGCGGTCTCGAAGTTTTAAAACAAATCCGAACCAATCAGGATATTGCCAAAATACCAATCCTGATTGTCAGTGCTCTTGGCGAAGAAAGCGATGTGGTTGTCGGTCTCGAACGCGGTGCGGATGATTATTTGAGTAAACCGTTTAGCATGTCCATTCTCATGGCAAGAGTCAACGCTCTGTTACGCCGTTCCAAACCGGAAACAGAGAATATACCAATCAATGAGAAAAAAGAAAATTCAGAAGATTTTATTATTCTCGGATCACTTCGTATTGATATAAAACGTTATCATGTTTTTGTTGAAAACAAACCTGTTACGCTAACCAGTACAGAATACCGTTTACTCCTTACTTTGATTGCCTCAAAAGGGCGAGTCCTCACTCGTAATCAATTAATTGATGAAGCGATTGGTAATGATTCGATTGTTACAGACCGAACGATTGATGTCCATTTAACTTCGCTTCGCAGTAAACTCGGTTCCGCACGAAATTTAATTGAAACAGTACGAGGAGTCGGTTATCGGTTCCGGTTGTAGATTTTTAAGTCCGCAGATTACGCTGATTTTCGCAAGTTTTAAGTCTGCAGATTTTCGCTGATTATTTTTTGAGAATACAAAATGGACGAAATAATAAAATAAACGAAAAAGAGAACAGATTAAATGTACGGAAATTTTATTTAATTTCAATAAACTTTTTAAAAAAATCAGCGAAAATTTGCGGACTATCCGAACTGTTAATAAAATAGACAGTTACTTTTATTTCTGTTTTTCTTCACATGGATTTACTTTGTAACATTCAGAATATCCGATGAAATTTCCTAGTTTTTTTACCATTTTACTTTGGGGTAATCTTCTGCTGATTGGTCTGATTCTTGGTTTGGGTTTTGGATACATTACCCATGAAGTCAATCAGCACACAACAAAAATTTCGAAACAATTTCAGCAACAGCTTCTTTTTATGGTTCGGGACGGGCTTGAAGAATCCTGGCATGATGCAGGAAAAATAATCGAACAATATTGCCGTTCCTATTCCAAAATACCGGAATTTCGTCTCACGGTAGTTGATGCGGAAGGCGGAGTTCTTGGCGATTCGGAATATCCCGCCGAAAAAATGGAACGGCATCACACCGAACAACATCCCGAAATCCATACCGCATTAACCGGTCAACAATCGGAATCACTTCGATTCAGCCAAACAAAACGGATTCATTACCGATATATTGCTGCTCCGGTTCGAGTTGAGGGAAATATTGTTGCAGTTGTCCGTGTTGCATTTCCTGTTACCGATCTTGTGAAAGATCAGCGTAACATTTTTTATGCGGTTACAACAGGTTTTGTACTGATGCTTTTTACGGCAATTGTTCTTTCGGTGTTTTTGAGTTGGATTTGGTACAAACCGTTGCGTTTAATTAGTTCCTCCGCCCAACGAATTGCGGAAGGAAATTTTGAACCTATTCTGGAATTGCCGGTTTCACGGGAACTTGTTCAACTCATCGACGCCATCAACCGGATGCGCAACACGGTTGCTTCTCAACTCGAAACAATTTCACGGCAACGCGAACGGTTTCAAACAATTTTGCGTTATCTTCCTGATGCGGTGTTTGCATTAAATTCTTCGGATCAGGTTGTGTATTACAATGAATCGGCAAAAGAAATGTTCGAACTGGCAACGCCAAACAATCCGGTTCCAATTCAACACTTGTTACGATATACATCAATTCTTGATTTTTATTTTTATGATCAGGAACAAGGTTCGGCGGTTGTTGTACCGAAACGAGTTGAGATAAAATTGCGTGACCGTAAATGTTCGCTGGAACTCGAAAAAATCAATATATTGGGTGAAAACGATCAAAATGAAATCGTTATTTTATTGATTATCAATGATCTGACGGCAATTACTGAAACAAACCGAATGAAAACCGATTTTGTTGCCAACACGTCCCATGAATTACGAACTCCGTTGACGACTATTCGAGCGACATTGGACAATATTACTGATGGAGTTTGTGAAACACCGGAAATGTTTCAAACTGTTTTTAAAATTCTTGATCGGCATGTTTTGCGTTTGGAAGCCTTGACAGATGATCTTCTTTCCTTGCATGATGTGGAGCAGGAGTCGGCTTCGACTCGTTTGGAAACAACCACAACTAATGAACAAAAACAATTACTTGAAGATTTGTTTTATCCGAAATCTGTTGAAAAGGGAATTGAGTTGATTATTGAACCGGACAGACCGGATTGTCTATTTTTGACTGATACCAAACGTCTTGGTCTTGTGTTACAAAATCTCGTCGATAATGCTATCAAATTCACACCGGAAAATGGAACGATCTCTCTTGATTTTTCGTTTCAAACGGAACAGATGCTTGTTATTCAATGTCAAGACACGGGTTGCGGGATTGCTTTAGAGGAACAACCGCGTATTTTTGAACGATTTTATCGGATTAAATCCGGTAATGGGATTCGTGTTCCGGGTACGGGTTTAGGGCTTGCTATTGTCAAGCATGCTGTTGAACGTCTTGGCGGAACCTTAACTCTTGTGAGCCAACTCGGTCAAGGTAGTACTTTTACCGTACAAATTCCCGTCCAAATCGTTTCGGAATTATCTATTGACAATTGACAGGCGAAGGAAACTAGATAGTTCCAGTTGATTTTACATTTTTGACGGTCTTTTTATTAACAGTCGAATTAGTTCAAATAGTCCGCAGATGACGCTGATTTTTAGCGAATTATTTTTTTGAGAATTACGAAACAACAACAACAACAAACGAAAATTTTGGTTCAAGCTCTTTTGGTTTGTTTTGTTGTAATATATCACTGGAATTATTGTTTTTCACATTAGCCCCGATAGGGGCGTTAGGATTATAACCCGCCCCAACGGGGTGGGTAAAAATTCCTTGTGAAACAACGCCCTGAAAGGGCAACGGGAATAGGATTAAAATGACATTATGTTCTGTTTAAAATTTCCTATCGCTCTTTCAGGGCTACCTATTGTTGGTAACTACAAAAATTCCACTGATAGATTACTAATAATAAAATATTTGTTGTCGGCTGATTTGCAGTGTCACCAAAGTATTGGGAGAAAACATCTCTGGAAGTTGAAGTGTCAGTTGAGTGTCAATTGCCTAAATTCCGTTGCTTAAAATTCCATTCTTTGTGTAACTTTTATTTGTTTTAAACACACTAACCAGTGAATGTTAGGCAAAACATCAAAGATTTGATCGAAAAATTCCAAGAAGACCGCATATTCAATGACTACTATTACACTTAATACGTCTATCATCACACCGGAAATTGCTCAACAATTATTGGAAGGACTGAGTTCTTTTTCGCAACAATTGATTTTTTCTATCAATGTGCGGGGAGAGTTTCTTCATTTTGACGGAGTCGAATGGGATGGGCAAAAAACAAACCGTTTGGTAGGTACGTCCTGTTTTGAACTTTTCAAAGAATCACCCCAAACGCTTGAAGCACTTCGTAACGCTTTAAACGGAATATCCGGCGAATTTTCCGAACGTTTTCATAAACGGTATTTTCATTTTCAATTGGTTCCATTCCGTCAAAACGGAGCAATTGCCGGAGTCACCGGTTTTATTCTTGACAATACGGAAACAATATCGGCAAATCTGAAACAGAATGAAGAACAAAAACAAGAAGACCGGCAACGGGAAATTAAATTGGAACAACGTGAAAAAATATTTGCCGCAGTTCTTGAATCATCCTGTGACGGAATTTTGGTAACGTCAGGACCTGATAAAACCAATCATTTCAACCCGACATTTCAAAAGATGTTCGGCGATTGCGATGAAAAGTTTCAAAATTTTTCATCGGATCAGTTGTGGGAATATACGGATCATCTTATTGTCAATGCCGACGAATTTGTTCAGAAAGTAGTTGAGTTACGAAATACGGATAAACAACAGAATGGGTTATTGCAATTTCGGGACGGTCGGTTTTATGAATGGTATGGAGTTGCTGTTCGGACGAGTATTGACGAAACGACCTTCACCCGAATTTGGACATTTCACGATGTTACGGAGCAACGCCGAACCGCCGAAGTGTTACGGCAAAGCGAAAAACAATATCGTTCTCTTTTTGATTCGATGCCGATTGGTTTTATTTTATTTAATATCGACTATGACGAAAACAATCAACCGGTTAATTTACGTTGCGTCGAACTCAATCCCGCAATGCTCACCATGACCCCGAAAAAACGGGAAGAGTTATTGAGCGGCGGACCTTATAGCTTCTTGCATCCAGACGCAAAACTTCTTTCGCACGATTTGGGTAATCATTGGATTTTCCGAATTTTGCAACGAACTATTAGCGGAGTTCAGGATTCTTATTTAACTTATGATCCGGGTACAGACGGTTATTACAAGTTGTATGCATTCTGTCCCCAACCGGATCAAGTCGGCGTCTTCGTAATGGATGTAACAACATTGATACGTTCCGAACAAGCGGTTCGTGTCAAAGAATCACTTTTGAATAAAATTCTGGAAACTTCAGAGGATGGAATTATTGCTACACAGGATTCCGGAGCGATTAATCATACCAACTCCCAAAGTTTACGCATGATTACCTCATTTACCGGAATTGATCTTGACCAAACCCCTTTAACATTGAATCTTCTCCGAAAATCAGTCCACAAAATTTTTGAACAGCCTCAGAAGTTTTTGGAATATACATGGCAATTTTTGCGCAATAATTGTCCGTTTGATGATATTTTCAAGACGCGTGATAATCGTATCCTTAAAATCAGTACCCATATTGTTGTTTCTTCGGATACGAAAATCAACCGAATCTGGCGGTACAAAGATATTACCGAAGAATGGTACACTGCGGAAAAAATACGGGAAAACGAAGAACAATACCGAATGCTTTTCACTTC
This sequence comes from Planctomycetaceae bacterium, assembly GCA_031283515.1. Lineage (GTDB taxonomy): Bacteria > Planctomycetota > Planctomycetia > Pirellulales > Thermoguttaceae > WRKP01. The sequence goes on along the minus strand of JAITBS010000676.1, from coordinate 12,123 downwards.
CATGACCGGCACACTCATGCTTTTAGATGTGGTTTGGAATGATCGCAAAGAACCGGTTGATTTTTGTTTTGCCAAAGTCAATCCGAATTTTACGGAGAAGTTTCAGGTTACAGAAAAACAGGTTATCGGACATTCTTTTTTGGAATTTTTCAGAAACCAAAATGTTCGGGTTCTTTCGCACGATTTTGGAGAGATTTGGTGGGCAGGTGTGAACGCTGCGGCAATGGGAATGTCTGGAATTTATCATGTGGTTATGACATTCAATAAAGAGTCGCGATATTACAAAAATGTTATTTTTCCGTCTCGTCATCAGGTGGGAATTTTGTTGTACGACGAGACGGCGGAAGTTCTTTCGGATCGGTCGCTTCGAACGATGCAGTTGGTGATCGACCATATTTCCGAACCGGTACTCTGGATCAGTTGGGAAGGCGAAATCATTTATGCCAATGAAGCCGGAACAACCTTTTTGGGATTCCAATCATACGAATCACCGGTCAACGAAAAAATATGGGAATTTAATATGAATATTACACCGGAAAACTGGCAGGAATTTCTGGACAATTTCGGTGATGAAAAAACAAAACGGGTTGAAACCCGAATGAAAACAAGACAACAAGAAGAGATTCCTGTTTTGTTAGTTATTGATCAGTTGGAACAAAACGGCGAGAAATTTTTCGCAACCTGTTTTCATGATTTGAGTGAGCAAATTAAGCGTATTGAAGCGGAACAGGCATCGGTTGCCAAGACGAAATTTTTAGCACACATGAGTCACGAAATCCGAACTCCTCTTAATGGAGTTATTGGTATGTCGGACTTATTGCTTGGAACCGACTTGAGTCCAAAACAAAAAGAATATGCGGAATTAGCTCGTGCTTCGGGTCGATATTTACTTTCGTTGATCAATGATATTTTGGATTTTTCGAAAATTGAAGCGGGCAAACTGGAGATCGAACATGTTGAATTTGATTTACCGGAATTGATTGAATCGGTTCTTGGAATTGTGGCAGCCCGTGCTCAAGACAATAATCTGGAACTTTGCGGATTATTTTTGACGGATGTTCCTCGCCGTATTATGGGTGATTCGGGACGTATCAGGCAAATTTTAATTAATTTGTTGAGTAATGCGGTTAAATTTACATCCTCTGGCGGTGTTCGTTTGGTGGTTGCGGTTGAGGAGCGAAAAGAAATAGAAGGAATACTGTATTGTACAACTCGGTTTGAGGTTACCGATTCAGGAATTGGGATTCCGAAAGAGCGAATGGATCGGTTGTTCCAATCGTTTTCACAAATTGATTCTTCGCAGGCGAGAAAATACGGAGGAACTGGTCTTGGTTTAGCCATTTCGAGAGAGTTGGTTCATTTAATGGGTGGAAAAATCGGGGTGGAAAGTGAGGAAAATCGGGGTTCCACATTTTGGTTTAGGCTTCCGTTACAGTGTATCGAAGACAATGCATCGGTGAGTGGTATTTTCAGACACGGTCATTTGGAATTGGTTAATCTCCGAGCTCTTGTTGTGGACGAGAATGAGGTGTTACGTCATGTCGTGTTCCATCAACTGGAAACTTGGGGTATGAAAGTGGATGTATTTTCAAACCGAGCTCAAGCAATTACTGCAATTCGTCAGGCGGTTCAGGAAAACCAGCCTTATCGAATTGCGATTATTGATCACCGTCTTGATGATGGACCGGGAGCGCAACTGGTAAACGATATTAAGAGTGATCCGCAACTGAAATATACATCAATAATTATGTTGGTACCGCTCTCCGAAGATTCTCTGAAGATACAAATGGAAAATGCTGATCGATATGTAAATAAACCGGTTTTTGGTTCTGCGTTGTTCAATGCGATTATTGATATTCTGACGGGAATTGCCGATTCGTCGTCACAACAAAAAACATTACAACGCAATGAATTACGTAAGGAATGGGCAGAGGATCAATCACTCAAACGCATTTTGAATAGTTTTTCCGGTGAAGGCGGTGAATCCCAAAATAACTTATCGGAGGATGATCGTCCTTTGATTCTGGTTGCGGAAGACAACCGAGTTAATCAGATTGTGGTTGGCGAAATTTTGACACAGGCGGGTTATCGTTTTGAACTGGTTGGGAATGGAAAAAAGGCATGTGAAGCGGTAAAGAATCAAAATTTCTCGTTAATTCTGATGGATTGTCAAATGCCGGAAATGGATGGGTTTCAAGCGACAAGAATTATCCGGCAAATGGAAACAACTGCAAAATCAGAAGCAAAAACGAAAACAAACAAACTGAAAACCGGACACAACGGACGTATTCCGATTATTGCGTTGACCGCGAATGCAACACAAGGTGATCAGGAATTGTGTATTGAATCGGGAATGGATGCCTATTGCAGTAAACCTATCAACGCTTCAAAATTAATCGAAATAATCAAAGAAAAACTGGTAATAGTAGTTGAGAGTTGAGAGTTGATAGTGGAGAGTTCGCAAGCGGATTACAACCAAAACGGTAATAATTCCTATGTGTTATTCTTCACCATCAACTGTTTCGTTTTGATATGGTTATTTATGCAAAATAGTTGTATTGTTTTTTTAGAAAAAAAATTATCACCTTTAGTTAAAACGAGTTAGAAAAAATAAACAAGATAAAAACCCTAGTTGGCATACTAATTGCGTAAAAGATTTTTTTAAGATGAATTTTATTTATTGAAATAAAACATCTACTTTTCAACAAAAAAATTTAGGGAGACGTATCATGAAAACATTTCTTATCTCTTCTGTTTTTGCCGCCGTACTATTGGGATTTACGGTTTCCGTTTCGGCAGACACGGCATTTTTCGATTGGAACAATCCGAATGATGCCTTAGTTTTTACAACCCAAATCGCCGCCTTTTCCTATGGACAACGACCAGTCGAAATTGATTATGCGGTTAAGGACAATGTCCTTTACAGTCGTATCAAATTCGATAACCCATCACATGCAGAGTTCGTCTCTCATGGATTGAACATTTTTGGCGGAAACGAACAAGTCGCCGGAAATTCACAAGACAATAGTTTCTATAGCAAAAATACTCAGTTTTGGAACGACTATAAATTTGCAGTACAAAACTATAATGTCTATACCATTGATATTGATATACAGGAAAATATGGATGCAGACGACCAATACTTCATCGCTAATACTTTTACTACAAAGTATCTCACAGAGGAAGGTAAAAAGAAGTTTATCAATGATGTTATAGAAAACCCGTACTATGATGAATCTATTCACAAGATCAATGCGCTTTATACTTATAATAAGGGTATTTCTTATCTTGCCGGCGATGAAAATTTTGTTCAGTATGCCAGTATGGGTCACAAATCTTATAGCGGAACAACGTTTACGGCAACCTATGCTGATGAACATCTCTCCGTATTGGCAAACAATGAATTCCTATCCGGTTTCAATACATACGGCAATTATCTTGAATACGCGGTCAATCTGGATGGACTGGGATTAGACAATTACAACGGAATCCATATTGGTTCCCAAATGGAAGGTTATTACACGTTCCTTGATTTTAGTGAAGGTACTTTTCATGCAGCAACACCCGAACCGGCAACACTATTGATTTTCGGACTTGCCGGAGGTATTGCAATTCCCTTCCTGCGGCGAAAAAAACGTTAATTAAGATGGCGTACAGTGTTGCATGCGGATTATTGCCGTTTCGGTAAAAATCCGCTTGCGGCATTATTAACAATTCATTATACTATTCACCGCTAACTGTTTCGTTTTGAAACAGTTATTTTTATGTAAAATGGGTGTTTTGTTTTTTAGAAAAAATTTTATTTATCTTAACTTCTTTAATTAAAAGGGATTAGAGAAATAAACAATACCCAAAAAAATCGATGGCATGTTAATTGCATTAAATATTTTATAACTTTCATCACGAGATGAAATACTCAACCTCATTAAATTTACATTATGAAAGGAAACTTTTATGAAAACTCTTTTTTTACAATTGGTTTTGATGAATCTTGTGTTTGTTGCGGCGATTTCTGTCTCGTATGGTGATTGGCTAACAGAAGAGGAGCAACAAGCGTATATTAATTCTAATGCAAGTCTTGAAACGTTACGAATTAATGACAACACTACTGATACAAACGAAGGTTCGCCCAATCCGTTGTACCGAATTTTCAACGAGTACTTCAGTAACGAACTTAGTCAAGGATATAGCAGCGGAAATGAATTGGCTGATGACCGGATGATTCGGGAAACGATTTTATCGTGGCACGTCAATCCGGGAAGCGATGTTGTTGCCTCGTTTACAAGTTCTGCATGGAATCATGGATTTCAAATATATGATCAAAACACCGGCAGTCTGGAGTATAATTCAAAAATTTATGATTCGACTGAAACGGGACAAGCAATCATTGAGGAGGAAACGGCAATTCCTATTTCCGGCGGCGATTATACTTTTTCAGTAAACAACTACGGATATGATAAAACTTTTTCAGGAAATTATGACTGGTACTATGAAACGGAGGAGTATTTAGATGATCCCGCCAGACTGACACATTTTAATGATGGATTCGAACATTTGATTGTGTTTGATGTAACCGATTTAATGCAAGCACGATATGGTATTGATATTGAATCTGCATATCTCTTTGCTTTGGAGGACATGGCAGTATTGCAGGGTTCTGATTTTGATTATCAGGATTTTGCGTTTATCCTGACCAATGTTACTGCAAACACTGTTCCGACAGTAACACCCGAACCCGCAACTGCCTTGATTTTCGGACTTGCCGGAGGTATTGCGATTCCTTTCCTGCGCCGAAAAAGAAATGAGCATTGTTGATAGTTGAGTTAAAAGTTAAAAGTTAAGAGTGTCGCAAGCGGAATTTTACGGAAACGGTTTTAATTCGCTTGCGGCACTATTAACTACTAACTGTTTCGTTTTAACACAGTTATTTTTATGTAAAATAGGTGTATTGTTTTTTTAGAAAATTTTTTATTTATCTTAACCTTTTTAATTAAAACGAGTTAGAAAAACAAGTACGATAAAAATTTTCAGACGGCATGTTAATTGCACAGATGTTTATTGCAATAAATTTCATTTATTGAAATGAAATATCTTTTCACCAACCAATTAAATTGAGGAGACGTATCATGAAAACATTTTTTCACTTTTTTGTTTTTGCCGCCGTCCTATTAGGATTCACGGCTTCTGCTGCGGCAGATGTTGCGGTACTTGATTGGAACGATACAGGAAACGCAACAGTTTTTGCCCAAGAAATTACCGCATTGCACAACGATGACGTTCGTGATGTTACGATTGATTATGCTATCAAAGATAATATTCTTTACAGCCGTGTTCAACTTGATCCCAGTAAATATAATGGAGAAGGATACTCACCAAGTGATTTTGCATTTATGACAAGTTTGGGACTAACTAATATGCGGTTCTTTGGAGGAAATGAAAGTGCCGATAATGAAAGCTCGTTTAGTGGCGGCAGGAAAAATTTCATGCCGGACAGATCTATTTGGGATGCTTTTAAAACGGCTATCAACAACGGTGATGGAGCAATTACCGCAACATTTAGTTCTTTTACAACACCTTATGACGACGACGACACAACACAAAAAAGTACTTTTTTTGATAGTACTCGTTTAGATTCTTCAAATTATGATCTCGACGAGTATTACAAAAATAGTATCAATGATCTGTATTACAACGACATGGGTGAAGGAGAGTTTTTAGAAGGTCCCGTACCTGACTTTGAACGTGCAGGATCTGCTTTTTTTGCTGTTGACGAAAATGGTAACATTGTTCATCGAAATACTACGGCAACGGACACATTTTCTTTTATGAACAAGGATGATGTTACAGCTGATGAACTGGGTCTGACGACCTCGTACACTTATAATTATGTTGACGGTTGGCTGCAAGTTTTTGATGGTAACAATGGCGATTTTCTGTTCATGGTCTATTCCGATCCAACAAACGGAACGATAGAATATGCGGTTAATCTGTCAAGTTTGGGGTTGGAAAATTATAGCGGGATTCACATTGCTTCGGAAATTGAAGACTATTACACCTTCCTCTCTTTTGATCAAGGTGTAATTGCCCCAACACCCGAACCCGCAACCATATTGATTTTCGGACTTGCCGGAGGTATGGCGATTCCTTTCCTGCGCCGAAAAAGAAATGAGCATTGTTGATAGTTGAGTTAAGAGTTAAGAGTTAAGAGTTAAAAGTTAAGAGTGTCGCAAGCGGAATTTTACGGAAACGGTTTTAATTCGCTTGCGACACTATTAACTACTAACTGTTTCGTTTTAACACAGTTATTTTTAGGTAAAATATATGTATTGTTTTTTTTAGAAAAATTTTTATTTATCTTAACCTTTTTAATTAAAACGAGTTAGAAAAATAAGTACGATAAAAATTTTCAGACGGCATGTTAATTGCGCAAATATTTATTGCAATAAATTTCATTTATTGCAATGAAATATCTTTTCACCAACCAATTAAATTGAAGGAGACGTATCATGAAAACATTTTTTTACTTTCTTGTTTTTGCCGTTGTCATTTTGGGATTTACGGCTTCTGTTTCGGCAGACACGGCACTTTTTGACTGGGCTAACCCCAGCAATGCCCTCGTTTTCGCAACAGAGATATCCAGCCTTTCGCATGGAGAGCGATCGGTAGAAATTGATTACGCTGTTAAAGACAATGTTCTTTACAGTCGTATGACATTCGATAACAATGATTATGCGGAGTTAGGATTTCAGGGGCTTAATATTTTCGGCGGAAATGAACGCGCTGTCGGGAGTCCTGAAACCGATTCCAGATTCTTTTACAAAGATAACAGCAGCAGTAATCTTATGGATTATTATGAATATGCGGTACAAAATGATAATGTGATTGCCGCCGATTATCGTGTATCCTACGGAACAACTTTAGCATATATTTTTGATACAAATTTTCTCAATGAATTCGGTAAAGACTATTTTGCGAATGAGATTGTCGATATTGCCGGCAGTTTTGTTGATGGAATAAATTCGATGTTTACCATGCATAATGGGGCTTATTATGTGGTCAATGAGGAGGATGGATTCTTGGCTAATCAATACGGTGAATGGTTATATGGAGGAGCAACGGAGTTTACAGCGACCTATTCCGATGGAGTGCTCACCGTATTGGCAAACGGCGAATTTCTAGCCAGTTTCAGTTATTCGGGCGGCGATTATCTGGAATATGCGTTCAGTTTGGAGGGATTAGGATTAGATAATTACAATGGAATCCATCTCGCCTCACAACTTGAAAACTATTACACTTTCCTTGATTTTAGTCAAGGTACTTTCTATGCGTCAACTCCCGAACCCGCAACCGCATTGATTTTCGGACTTGCCGGAGGTATTGCGATTCCTTTCCTGCGCCGAAAAAGAAAAAAAGCGTAAATTAGTAGAGAGTTGATGAAAAATAATGCCGCAAGCGGAGTTTTTACCACAACGGTAATAATTTCGCTTGCGGCATTTTTATTTTTACTTATTTACTTGTGGTTATTTACCACATTGGCGACAAACCGGCAAAGTAAAGCCAATCCCAAACCAATTGTAATACCACAAAGGTCTTGAAAAATATCAATCCATTCAAATGACCGAATGGGCAATAGTTCCTGAACGATTTCGGTGAAAAACACATACAAGATAAGTAAAAATAGCCAAAATAGAATACTTTTTTTCCTGCGTCCCAATTCAACCAAAAAGCCCAGTAATATAAATGTGATCAAATGATCATATCCACGAGTGTTATCCGGCGGTTGCCAGCCGTGAAGCAAAACTTTCGGGTTGGGCAGCCACAAAAGCAAGGTCAGAAAAACTGTATAACAGCCCGTTATGTAATGTAAAAGACGTAACCAAGTCATTGTTTCAAGTCAAAAAAATTCCCTAACTGTTTCCATTGGAGACGTTATCATACCACAAAATCGCCATAGGAAAAGAATTTTAAAAAATTGGTCTGGATTTATTTTGGATTCTTTGCTAAAATCCGCCCTGTTGCAAGTGAAAGTCGAGTTATTCCGATTTTTCACATTAAATGGTTAATACCAAACCGGTGAATGAATTCACTGGTTACGATTTTCCCCCTTTTTTTCAAACATGGAGGTTTATGAATGAGTGACAAGATTGTTAGTTCACTGTTTTCCGCATTGATTGGCGGAATTGTTGGTGCGTGTGTCGTGTTTTTCATGTCTGGCAAAACGAAGTTCGAGGCACTTGAGGTGGGCTCGCTGAAAATTACCAAACAGGCAACACTACTCAATGCAGAAGGCAAAGATGACGTGGTCATTAAAGAGGGTTCTGTTCTGGCTAACAATGTGATTCTTGGTAAAAAGTTCATTGGAACACAATATCAAGGTCATGTTTTTGTTGGTAACAGAATTTTTACCAGTCCTGATGATCTGGTAGGAACACCGATGGAAAAATGGAAGTTCTTTACTGAGCTTGGTTCTTCGGAAGAGATGGGCGGAGAATTAATAGTTCGTAGTCCGCACGGAGCCAATGTTGTTGGTCAACCCGTCAATACCGGCGCACTTTTCCGTGTAGGATTTGATAAGGGCAATGATGCACCGCAGTTGTTTGCGCGGAGCAATGAAAACGGCGGAACATTACATATTCCGTTTATACGTCCTTCGCAACCCAATCCGGAAAATCCGGCAGAAGGAGCGACTCCAGCGGCAACACCTCCGGTTCCGGCTGAAACCTCTGCTGCGCCTGTAACTCCGGCAACTCCGCCGGCAGTCGCCGCCGAAAATACCGGAAACGCAACAAAATAAAAAGTAAAACACCAATGTAAAACATGTAAAAAATATCCAACATGTAAAACATTAAAATACTTTGTTACAATTACAGGATTAATGTTGCCGAATTTTCGGTTGCAGGTTCTTATGATGATGCAAACCGCTCACAAACACCGAACGATAATAAATTGTTATATCGTGCGGTGTTTTGTGTTGTTTGTTCTTTATTCTTGTATTTTTCCGTTTCCGTTAATTTTTTCAGCGGAAAACAATTTATCGGAAGAACGTGGTCAGACTCCTTTTTCGGGATTATTTTTTCCGGGCAGTGGAAAAGTTTCATCCTTTTTTCGGGAGGAACCGTTTACTTTTGATTTCCATCTTCCCAAATCACCGCATCGGTTTCGGACATGGATTCGTGGTTTTGGTAATTGGAGTCATCTTAGTGATTCGGACGGGTTTACCGATCTGGAGTATTACTCGTATGGAGTGTCGGTCGGTCTCGACAAGCAAATCGGACGACAATTACTGTTCGGAATTTCGTTGGGCGGAAACCAATGTCCTTCGCAAGGAACCAATAAATCAGTGCAATGGAAATCGGACTTATCATCGGTTCATACTTCCGCTTATTTTCGCACAACAATACGGAATATTTTCTTTGATTTTGAAGGCGGACTTGGTCACAATAAACAATCATCTCCGTCACAAACAGCAATTCAATGGAACGTCAACGCTGAAACCGGAACATGGTGGACACAAGGACTTGGAAAAATAGAACCATATTTCGGATTACGGCATGTTGCTCTCGAACTCAATCCAAAAGATGATTCAAAAACAACTTTCATACTTGGTGTTCGATATTCTTGGAAAACAACCGGAATTTATTCGGTTACATTACCGCGGTTGTATGGAGGAATTTTTCAAGAATTGGGCAATCGAAATCTTTTAAATATTGCATCATTCACTGATGCTCCAACTGTTTTTTCAATTCCGGGATATGAAATTACGAAAACCCGATTTTTTTTCGGCGGCGGATTTACTTCGTCAATGGGATCAAGTTTAGATGTTTATCTTCGTTACACGGCAGAAGTTGCATCAAATTACTCCTCGCACACTCTGCTGCTTGGTATGAACTGGAATTATTGACGAATGATATACTTATTGCACTTTAAAGTTTGGTTTTATAAGAGCGAATTTTTGTATTATTTATTTTAAAATCCTGTCAGTTCTATTTATGCCGTCAAAATCTGTTGATCTTGTTAAAAACTCTTGTAAGGAGTTAAAATTATATTATACTTCACATTGTCACAAATTTATTTTTTGCAATTATTTAGCGGAGATTTAGTAGCGATTTATTTTTATTCGTTCTGTTGGATGGTTGTATGCGGCGAATTGTTGTTCCGATTTTGAAAGACGATATGGTTCATGAAACGAAATTATTTACTTCTGAAATTTTAACACCGTTTTCAGCATCAAAAATTTTTCCTGATGTCAACAAATCGGACAGTGATGGTTTAATTGGTGTTGGAGGGATGTTGAATCCGGTTTGGTTGTTGGATGCGTTTATTCATGGAATTTTTCCGTGGCCTTTTGAGAGCGGATACAACGGTCAAACAATTCTTGGTTGGTTTTCGGTTGATCCGCGTTGTATTTTTGAGTTTGACCGGTTTTATACTTCACGCCGTTTAGCGCGAACTTGCCGCAGTGGTCGGTTTCAAATAACTGCTGATACTGATTTTCACGGTGTTATCAGTGGTTGTGCTCAAGCGCATCGATCTAAAGGAACATGGATTACACCGGAAATGATCAATGCCTATACAGAGCTTTATCGGCTTGGTTTTAGTCACAGTATTGAAGTTTGGCGAAACAATTGTTTAGTGGGCGGTATTTACGGTACGGCAATTCGGGGTTTTTTTGAAGCGGAATCGATGTTCTATTTGGAGCGGGACGCTTCAAAAGTTGCTTTAGTCACGCTCATTGAACATCTGAAAAAACAAGGATACACACTTCTTGATATTCAGGTAATCAATAACCATACGGCAAGTCTTGGAGCGGTTGAGATTCCGCGAAAAGAATATCTGCAACGTCTCCATCTCGCTCTGCAAAAAAATATCCAATTCGGAATAGTTAATAGTTAAGTGTGAGTTTTGACATGATCCTCTTTTTGCGTTTACATTAACGCCGGCATTTATCAAATCCTTTTATTTTTTGAAGATCGCTTTTTTCACGGCGTTAAAAAGGTCTTTGGGTGTTGCCTTGTTAGTTGATCTATTATTGGTTTGTGAATTGTTTAAACTTTTGAGATAGGTTATGTTTTCTTGATGATTAAAAGCAATAGCATAATCTAACGGCGTAAAACCGTTATCACTTTTGGCGTTTACCTCAGCCCCTTGCGATACCAGATACTTCAAAATATCAACATGAGCGTTATACTTTGCCGCATAATGTAATGGCGTAAAACCAAACTTATCTCTTGTATTAACATTAACACCAGCATTTATCGAATACTTTACTTTTTGAAATTCGCCTTTTTCCACCGCATCAAAAAGAGATGCGGGTGTTACATCAGTAACAGGTGTTGCTCGCGTTTCATTTTGAATTTCCTTTATTTCCGGTTCGGCTGGCGTTACATCGGTAATAGATGTTGATTGCATTAGAGGAGACAGCAGTAAACAAATTCCAAAGAAAATAATTGAAATCATTGTCAAATTTTTTTTGTGATGCGGTTTGGACGTAATTTTCGCCGATGTGTTCAATTCCTTTATAAACTCAATACAATTCTCATAACGATTTTTCCGCTCCTTCGCCAAAACTTTCGCCAACACTTCGTTGACATTTTCCGGTAACTCTGCGATTTTCGGTACCGGATTTTGTAAAACTTGAAACCCTAACAATGTCTCATTGTCCGCAATAAACGGAACGCGTCCGCTTAAAAATTCATAAACGACAACTCCAAATGCGTATTGATCTGTTTTTGCGTCTTGCAATTCGCCTTGCCATTGTTCGGGTGCTTTGTAGATCAATGTTCCCGATTTACTCATTACGGCTTGACTAATTCTTGTCATGCTCGTATGAATCTGTGCCGCTAAATCAAAATCAATAATAAATGGAACACCAAATTCGTCAATCAGAATATTGTCCGGTTTAATGTCGCGATGAATCACTTTATTTTTATGCGCATAATCCAAAGCCTCCGCAATCGGAAATAAGAATTTAATGACATCGTCAATTGTGATTTTATCATTTTGTTGCAATAAATTCAGCCGAATTTTATGAAGTGTTTGACCGTTGACGTATTTCATCACAAGATAGAAACCATGTCTTTCGTCAACCTTCAACGCATAAACCGGACAAATATTCGAGTGATG
>JAITBS010000675.1 GCA_031283515.1 Planctomycetaceae bacterium | reverse complement strand
CAACACTTGGCGGTGTTTTGAATCTTACGTTTGTACTCCACTCGTCGCCGTAACGATTTATTTCAACAACTCCGCCGGCTTTGTCAGGACTGCCTTTAGGACGTATCACATTAACAAACTGAATGTTATCTAACCGTTCTTGCGGATATTCGTTGCGTAAATTTGTTTTGTACGGTTCGGGCAATTTGTAGGCTTTTTCCGATGCTTGTTTCAATTCGCCTTCGTAAAGGTTTTTGATACCGAGTTTTTCAAGACCTTCTTTGACGGAAATCGAATCGTACAAATTTTCTTTTGCCCGTAAATTCACTGAGAAATCACCGGAACAGGATTGAGCATTTTTTTCGACCCAATTTACCGTAACATCAACAATCTCAAACGGCGAATCCGAAACAAAATCTTTCCAGATTTGTTTTTTAACGAGTTCGTTCAATTCTTTTTCGTCCGGTACTTTTTGTTTGCCGGATGATTGCGAAGAATCCGGCGATTGATTTGTACCGGCATTGCCGAAAATTCGTTTCTGGAAATCTGCGGTCTCATCGTTCTTGCCGTTATTTCCGTTTCCGCAACCGGTCAAACACAGGGCAATAAATATTGTTACCGTAAGTGTTGTAATTTTCTTGAAATTCATTTGGTTAAATTTTAGGTTAGGCTAATGGTGATATTCGTACCAATAGCAAGTGAATTAAATTTGTACAACTATTCGTTAAGGCAGTAAACCACACTATTCACTGAAATTATCCGTTGGTTCAAAGTTTAAACATAAAACAATAATCAGGACGAGTGTTATTGTTGTTCTGACTATTATTTTTATTATCGTTCTTTATATTTCCGAATGGTATTCAGGAGTTCTTTATTGTCAGCAACAATTTTTGTCCATGTATCAATGCCGGTTTGTGGTAGTTGTACTTTAACTTTTTGTTCCAATGCTTTTTGTGCGTTTTTCTGCTGTTCAACGGAAACGCTATTAGGATCAGTCAACATTTTCAAATTGTTTCTGTTCAAAACAAAAAATATCATTGCTGCATTGAGATTTTTCTTTTCGTTATCGGACAATTCAAATAGACGAAATGACGCCATATTTGCCTCTGGAAATTCCTGTACATCTAACAACAATAATTGTAGAACATTAAATTTCTCCATTTGATTTCGCTGCATTTTAGAACGAATTCGGTCATTGACCAATGTGAACCGTTCCGCATGTTGGTTACAAATATTACGAATATCTGCATCGGTTATATTGGTTTGTTCACTGATCCTCTCAACAGCATCGATGTTTGCGGCTTTCGCTTCTGCGTCCAAGCCTTCAAGAGCAAATAACTGATCATCGTTCAAATTCAGTAACGTTTTTAATTCATCAAATGATTGCCAATTCGTCCGTGTTAATCGTTCACCGGTTTCTTCGGCAGATTGACCATTGTTCCATTCTTTTGTTCCGGTTTCGTTGGGGCTTGGGAAAATCTCGTCGGGACTTGCACCGCCAAGTAAATCCTCCAACCGATCAACTTCAACCGGAACTCTTCGATAATTCCGTAATACAACAATCTGTTGCGGCGTAAGATGACGCTCAATCCGATAATTAAAAAGATAGGCAATAAATTTCAAAATGCCGAAAATTTTACGTACAGAAACTTTGCTTTTTCGGATTTTTTGCACTTTAATATTGGTAACGGTTTTACTCATTTGTTCTTGCCGTTGTTTCTGTAGTTTATTGATTTGTGTTTTTTGGTTTGCCGAAAGATTCATTCCCGGAATTTTATCGAGTTTATCGTGCGGATTATTTGGAAATGCTTCTTCGGCGTTAGCGATTTTCTCTGCTGCCGAAGATTTTTGTAACTGTTGAGTTTGCGGTTGATTCTGCTGTGGTTGTTCCTGTTGCGTTTTTTGTTTCTCATCAGGATTTTTACCGCCTTTCCAATCCGCAATACGTTTATAATCTGTTTCAAAAGCTCGATTGATTATTTCCAGTTTCTTGTTCATAAATTCAATCCTTTCTATTGACCGTATTCCCGATTTTCCATCGGGTGTGTAAGGCAAATTGGGAAGAACTCTATTTACTTCATCTACAATCTCACGGTTTTGTTTTTCGTAACGGTCAAAGAGTGTATTGATTGCATTTATTTGTTCAGTGCTGAAATGAGCAGCCTTTGCCGCTTTAAGGGTTTCTTCTCGTGAGTATCCGCTCACAATTCCCCAACGTGAAAGTTGAGCATAAGACATCGTTGATAGGACGACGCTAAAACAGCAGAGAACAGTAAAAACAGCAAAAAATTGTTGATAACGTTTCATTTTTTGTTTCCTTTCAAATAAGGAGATTAAAAAGTAAATGAGTTAAAATTTCAGCGAAAGGTTGCTTACTTCGGGTTATTGATGTAACAATTATTCCCGCTTTCATTCCCAGTTCCGAAATGTTTTGGGGAGATTATAACCGAAGCGTTCCTTTTCGAGTTAATTATTTTTTTTGCGCGGCGCATAAATCAGCCGAAAGCCTTTTATTTCTTGGTTAGAAAAATTTTTTCCTGTTAAAATTTTGTAGGGAAAATGATGTTTTTTTAGTTCTTTTTGTGCGCGGCAAACCAATGTAAAAATGGTGTGGCGGTCAACAAATAAATTTTTTTTAGTTCCGACATTCCACACTTTCTGTTCAATTTTTTCGAGGCTTGCCCGATGTTTGTTGCTGTTCCAAAGAGTTTTGATTAAACGATACATTTTAGGACCAACTTGTATCATTCCGTTATTCCAGCGGATTATCCGTTCTGCATCGCTAAAATCCAACGGTTCTTCACAATGTTCCATTTCAGGAATCAATGACTGAACAATTAACCATTCTTCAGCCCGCAAAAGATCCACCTGATGTAAAAGATTATTTATTTTATTACGTATTTCGAAAAGGCGTAAATTCATGATGATTGCGGTATTTATTAGATGATGACGATGGTGATTAGAAAATCACAAAGAAAAAGGGGCAACCACGTAACACCAAGAAAGGATAATTTTCCCCGCCGACCAAAGCGGGTGCGCAAAAGTTTACGTGTGCGCACGAAAATTCCTCAAGTAACGGACGCGGTACCCCCAGACGGGAGCAACGCCTCTTTCGCGTTACTTAAAATTGAAAGCTCACTCGGATAAACCGCTGGTCTGTGAACTTTTTGATTCTTGGTGTTTTGCAGACGAACTCAATTTCTATGAATTTAATTACCTATCATACCGAATAAAAACCTCCTCCGCAAGCGAATGTCCCAAAATTTGTTCTTCAGGTTGATTTCGATGGTTGAACGCCAGCAGTGAAACTGATTCCGGTTTCTATTTTTTCAAAGATTGTTCATATTGATCTGCGTCAATCGGTATATTTTGCGGATTTCCGGAAAATTCGTGTCAAAATAAGGAGGTGATAGTTTAGGAAATCAAAACGGTTTTGCTCATATCGAATTTCTTGTGGTTATTGAGATTATCGGCGTGTCGGTCGCATTTCTGTTACAATCCGTGCAAGTAACCCGTATTATTTATCGTTTATTACTCTCGATTGACGTTGTTTGTCCAACTCGGCGGTAACCAGTTTAGAGTGCCGGCAGGAAATCCGGCGTTTGCTTTTTCCAGATCAGTGATACGGGATTCGGGGCGAAACTTCAAGTCTTCCGGTAACAATTGATGTATCGGTTTGCGAATCTCATCAAATTTTAGTACATCTATTTTGGTCATGAATTGCGGATTTTTTTCTGTAACCGGATTCATTTTTTCTTTCCATTCCGCAATCGGCATATCATAGGTTGTTCCTCCTCCCGAAGCGGAAAGTGCAGGAGTGAACTTCCAGCCAAACGTAACATTTTGGAAATAATTCGATTCGCCAGTCCATTTGAAATAATCAAAAGCACTTTGACTTGAAGGTGCTCCGCGAAATATTGCCAGTGAAACTTGATTCAGGAAAAAAATTGAATGCCATGTTCCGATTTCCAATTTCATTGGTTCCGTAGCAAAAGAGTTACGAATTTGTCGGACAAATGGAAAAGTTCCGAAAAAGGTGGAATGTTCCAGACGAATACGAACCACAGAATCTTGCGGAGTTGTTCGTTTGGTATCTTCCGTCTGAACAAATGATTTTGCCAAAGCAATCAGTGAATTTTTAACATGACAATCAATTGACTGCGGAACATCGCATTGTAACAAAGTCGCCTCGCCTCGCAAAAAAGAATCGGTTATCGTCATATTCAAACGTTCTGCGGGATTTGATGTTGTTGTTTCGGAATTTCCTGTATTTGTTGCATTTGATGGAAACTCGGAAAATGAAAACGGTGTTTCAACCGGCAAATCAAACACAATCGGGTTGATTCCGCCTTGACTAATACCGTTCCGAAAAAAAGCAACATCATCATGATAAGCGGAATTATCCGAAATTGCCTTATTTCGTATCGTTAAACAACAGCGTGAAAATGTCAGTTTGTTTCCGCCGATCAGCTCAAACAATGACCAATCCTGAGCCAGAACACCTTGACGAATACGCATTTCAATAGCAAGATCGGAAAATTCCAGTTCACTGGAACCAACAGTAAACATACTTCGCGGATTTTGTGAAACGTATGGCGATTCCGAAGATTCAAAAAACAAAATCGGATGATAACCTTTTGCTGCAACAATTTTTAATTGGTGTCCGGCGAATATCAACGGATCAACCTTCATATAATTGTTCCATTTTAACTCAATAATTGTTTGTTTTTCGGCATCGGCGAAAGCTGCACTGAGCGAAGGATAAGAGCCGGCTGTTTCACCGCTCGGATCAACACATCGTTGTTTCGGAAGCGGCGATTCCGATTCTGTAAACGATAATATCGGCTTTTCTGTTATGTCGAATGACTTTCGCATTTCCAAAACATTTAATATTCCGCCGAAGATTTTTGATTCTTCGTTTGAACCGGTCATTCGCCCGTTGATCGGCAGAAACGACGGACGTAATCCGCAACCAAAAGGGTCTAAACTTATCGTTGCGGAAAACAAAAGATTTGCGGAATGCGGAACGATGGGAGAATAATGTGTTACGTTAAGCAGAGAACGGTTTTCACGAAGGTCCCGCGATTCCTTTATCGGCGGAATGGCTGATAACAATGTTGAATCTGTGTTTCCGGTTTCGGGTGAAACGGAAATTTGTGTATTTACAGTTTCCGCCGGTACTTCGGGAATATTCGGCACATCAAGTTTTCCGAAACGTTCAGAAGAGTAGAGACTCAAGAGAATTACCGCAACAATAAGACATGTTACCGCTGTAAGCCAAGGAATATGTTTTAAAAGAATTGAAGTTCGTGACGGCGGCGTCATAACCCAAATGAGTTTACCAGGTCCGGTCGGTTGAAGACCAAGCATTTTTGCGACATTAACCAAAGATTCGATGAGTACAACCGGTGTCTGAAACCGTTGACGCGGATCTTTTGCCATCATTTTTTGAATCAATAAAGCAACTTCCGCAGGAATATTAGGTTGGAAGCCGCGAATGTCCGGCGGTTCATCGCCTTGATGCTGCAATAATTTTTGCAACACCGTTCCTTCGGGAAATGGCGGACGTCCTGAAAGCATGAAAAAGAAAGTACAGCCAAGCGAATAAATATCGCTGCGAATATCAGCACTGCGAGGATCACGTGCTTGTTCCGGTGAAATATAATCAAAAGTTCCAAGTGTTACACCGCTGGCGGTCAAGTCTTCTTTTGATTCCGACGGATCAAGCAGACGAGCAAGTCCCATATCAATCAGTTTGGCTCTGCCTTCGCGTGTAATCAGAATATTCGACGGTTTCACATCACGATGTACCACTCCATGATCCGCAGCATGAGCTAAAGCATGAGAAATCTGTATCAAATAATTGAGTGCTTGCGGTAACGGAAAAGCATCGTAATCTTCAACCATCGAACGAACATTGGTTCCTTCAACGTATTCAAAAGCAATGTAAGGAATTCCCGATTGTTCGCCTGCAAAATAAACTTGTGCAATATGTTCATGATTGAGGCGTGCCGCCGATTTTGCTTCGTTCATAAAACGGGCAACTGTTCCCAAATCATTCGCACGTTGACGCGGCAACACCTTGACGGCAACCTTCCGATCAAGAGCCGTATCTGTTGCAAGATAAACACGACCCATTCCGCCGCCGCCAATAAAACTATTGATAATGAAATGTCCCAACATAGTTCCTGTCGGAATTATTCCTGAAGCAAAAATTTCAGGAGTCAAAACGGTTACGGTTTCTTCTGATTCCGAAACAGGTGATTCCAATGCCGGTGATTCTGTTACAGGCGACTCAGGAAGATAACTTGAAAGAACTTTCTTTTCCGATTCTTCTGAATCCTGCTGGAGAATTAAATCGTTACTCAATAAATCAGCCGAATGAGAATCCGTGTTTTCGTTACTTCTATTTTCCACTCGGCTATCTTCAGTGATCGGTAAATCATTTTTGGAAAAATCTGATGCCTGAAATTGTTCGTCGTTCATGGTACACTTCTTGTATTCACTTGATTGAAGTTTATTAAGTTACGGTTTATTTAAGAGGTAGGCAACGTTTCGCCGAAACGTTTTAAACAATACGGCGTACTCGCCGACTTGTCTCTGTTACGGCTGAAAATTAAAAACCAACAGTGTACAACACAATAACAAAACCAACCGGCGCAACCTTTCGGCGAAAGGTTGCCTACCACCATTGGAATTCGTTACCACAATGGAATTGTTTAAAATAAATTGTTACGACATTAAAATAATGAATACAAGAAGTATAATAATTTATTTTTGTTTTGACTCTTTTCGTGTCGTTTCGTGTCGTTTCGTGATTTTTCGTGTGGTTCGTGTTTTAAAAAAATTCCACTGATATATTACAAAACTTTGTTAATCTCTCTGTGAACTTTGTGTTCTCTGTGGTGAAAAATAAAAGAAACATTATTGGGTTAACGCTTTAATAAAAAAGCATCCACATCATTAGCGGCGATCACTCCGTAATTAACCGCACCCAACCAACCGGACATGATAATTCCAACGCTTCCCGAATGAAACAAGCCCGGTATTTCCTGCGGTAACCGGCGGCTCACCGCTAAACCTTCATATTTCGTACCAAAACTCGAACCGTCCCAATGTCCAGTGTAACGTTTAAATGTATTAGGAGTTGCCGCTTCCGTCCAATCAAGATGTTCACGGACATCAGGAACATATTTTTCCAAATGATCAAGCGTTTGTTCAATTAGCCGTGATTTTTGTTTCTCATATTCTTCCTGAGAAAAACCAGCCCAGTCTGCAAAGTTAGCGTTTGTACTCGAAACAATATAACAACGATTTGTACCGGGACGTGTTTTCGGATAATAAAACGAAAATGTTCGGCTTGTTATCTGCCGATTCAACAGTTTTTCGGAACTAAATTCCGTTGCTGTTGAAGAAAAAAGAAGGTCTCCGCATTGATTTTCATCAATCAGATAATCGGGTTTCAAAGCAAGATAAACTTGTGTACTGGAATTATTAAGCCGAACCGCTTTTGCCGTTTCAATAAACGTTTCGGAAAAATAGTCTTGTCCGACAAGATCAAAAATAGTTCCTTTCAAGTTGGTGTTTGAAAGGACAACTTTGGAACGGAAAATACAAGAATCGGCTTCTCCTTTTTTTTGTACAACAACTCCGGCAACCTGTCCGTTTTCAACAAGAATCCGTTGAACCGGCGAACTTTTCCGTATTTCAACACCATTTTTTTTAAGTTCCGCCGTCATCCGATCAATCAGAGCATCAGTTCCGCCTCGAAAAGTGTACACGCCTTTCGACATAAAGTTGGAAAACACAATTCCATAAGTCAACGCCGGATCGTCAAGAGTTGAACCATTAGCGTACGTTATCGGCTCCATGAGTAAACGTACAACATCCATTCGTTCGGGAAAAAATTCGTTGAAAAGTTCCCTAATCGTTTGCTGATCATCGTCGTAGTGCGACAAACTCCGCGCTTTATCGAAAAATCTCACAACCACTTCTTGGGTAATTCCAAATTTCTCAACAAGTAATCGAGTAAAATCTTCACGATCAAATGTTGTTTCGAGAGAGAACTGCGGATTATCAAAACGAATTTTGGGAAGTTGAACGATTTGATCGGCAATTTCAGTGTTCCAATAACGCCGGCAACTTTTAATCATTCCGACGGGAAAACCATGTAGTGAAACATCAAAAATAATTTCATTGCGGCGCCGAAATGTTGCCGCCAAACCGCCAAACTGAAAATGTTGCTCCAAAAGCAAAACCCGATGACCCGAACGCCCAAGAATGTTTGCTGCCGTCATTCCGGCTAAACCGGAACCAATCACAATAACATCGTAAAAATTATTGTCGTAAGAATTATTCATGAAAATGGACTTTGTTTTTATGATTTGTTACTCACCCTGTTGAGGCGGGTTCTAATCTTGTTGCAATTTCAGGGCATAAGAAAATATTATTTCACATCACATCATTTTATAGGACAACATTTCATATTTTGCTGAATATAAAATAATGATTGCCGGAAGTACACTTATCAATTATTTTTTTGTACGATTACTAAAACGTTCACTGGTGTTGCGTTCTGTTTTGATCCATTGAATGATCGTTTCGGCGGCTTGATTGATGGGAATCATTGTTGTTTCTTTTTCCCAACGCCATTTTGTTTCGATATTACCTTCGGCAAGTCCCTTGTCTCCAATAACAATACGTAACGGAAAACCAATTAAATCAATATCCTTGAACTTCACACCCGGACGTTGATCGCGGTCATCAATCAGACAATCAATTTGTCCATGTGTTTGCAAATATTGTGCTAATTCATCGGCGAGTTTCATGGATTGTTCGTCAAACACTTTCATCGGACAGATCACGACTTCATACGGTGCGAGATTCACGGGCCAAATCATTCCGGCATCGTCATACGATGTTTCAATAAGTCCCGCAATAATCCGGTTCACTCCAATTCCGTAACAACCCATAATAATTGTTTTTTGAGTTTCGTCTGCGTCAAGAAATTTGGCATTGAGACAATCGGAGTATTTTGTTCCCAATTTGAAAACATGTCCCACTTCGATAGCTTCCCGAATTTTCATCGTAGCACTGCAACGCGGACAAGCATCACCGTCAACTGCGTTACGGAAATGGTCAATTTTATCCGGTGTCCAATCACCTTTGGGAGTGCGAAACGGATTGACATTGACGAAGTGTTTGCCGGCTTTGTTTGCGCCGACAACAGCGTTGGTAATGCCTATAACTGCGTAATCGGCATAAATCGGAATCTGTTGCGCTAACTCAGCCGGTCCCGCAAAACCAACCGGAGCTCCTGTTACCGTTTCAACTGTTTTAGCATCCGCCAACTCTAATTTTGTTGCATTCAAAACCCGTTTGATCTTATTTTCGTTCGCCTCGTGATCGCCGCGAATTAACACTGCAATCGGTTGCATGGAACCATTCGACTTGGGATAATCCGCAACATAAATAAGTGTTTTAATTAACTTTGTTGGTTTTACATTGTAAGCCTTACAAAGTTGTTCAACTGTATGTGCGTTTGGGGTATCGAATTCCATCATTGGTTTGAAGGTTATTGTTCCTGGCGGTTGATATTCATAGTTGGAACCGATTTCGGCTTTTTCTATGTTGGCGGCGTAACCGCAGGCTTCACAATGAACAATTTTGTCTTCACCGTTTGGAGACGGAATCATAAATTCGTGGGAAGCATCACCGCCGATAGGACCGGATTCCGCTTCCACCGGCAAAAACGGTAAACCACAACGTTGGAATATTTTGCAGTACGCATCGTACATTTTCTTATATGTTTCATCAAGTGATTCCAGTGTTGTGTGAAAACTGTATGCGTCCTTCATAATAAATTCACTGGTTCGCAATACTCCGAATCGCGGACGTTCTTCGTTGCGGAATTTTGTTTGAATCTGATACAAGGTGATTGGGAGTTGCCGATAACTCGAAACGTAACGCGAAACCAAATCGGTAATTTCTTCTTCATGAGTGGGGCAGAGAACAACTGAAATTTTTTTCCCGCCGCGTGGTAATTGTGTTTTAATGAGAACATCGCCAAATGTTTCAACACGATTTGTTTGTTCGTACAGTGAGATGGGACAAAGTGAGGACATAAGAAGTTCGACAGCTCCGGCACGATTCATTTCTTCGCGAACCATTTGTGTTGCTTTTTGGAGAGATCGAAGACCGAGCGGCAAATAAGTGTATGCTCCAGCCATCACCTGAGCAATCAATCCGGCGCGAAGCATTAGGACATGAGAAGGAATTTCCGCACCATCAGGTGTTTCTTTCATTGTAGGAATCAGCGTTTTCGACCAATACATGGAATTATGAAATAAATCAAAGTTAAAAAAATTAAACGGGTAAAAATACGAAAAATCAAGATCGACTCATTATCTTGTCAGTCAATCGACCTGTCAAGTAGATCAGATTCTTAACCCTTTTGATTCTTTTTTCGGATAAATTTCGTGATAAAAACTTCCTGATATTCACAGAGTTGTTGGTAAAATAGACAATTTTTATAGATAAAATTTACCAACAATTGTTACTGATTGGTTGCCAAGAAACTAAAGTTTAAGAAAATCGTCATATATCAGTGTAATTTGTAATATATCGGTGGAATATTTTTGAATTTGTTTACAGTTGGAAATTACAAGGTAGGCGACCTTTCGCCGAAAGGTTTTGAACAATACAATACAATACAATACAATACAATACAATACAATAAACCCACGGTCGCAACGGTTGTTTTTGTTACGGAGTTGTACGCCGTGAGTCCTTCATTTCCGTCCGTCAACAGGGGCAAGTCGGCGAGTACGCCGTATTGTATTGTTTAAAACGTTTCGGCGAAACGTTGGCTACCTTTGGAGTCCATTGGTAAACAAATTGACGAATATTCCACTGATAGATTACAACTTTTTCATACGTAAAATTTCGTTTGTCCGATCTAGATATTCAATGCTCAAAGCTGAAATTTATAGATTCTTCTATTATATTTTATTAAATATTTTTTATCAATACATTTTCATTGATATCATGTTGCAAAAAAAATTAAAAGAGGTAGAATATTATTTAAATTAGGTCAACGGTTACGTTTGGCAGTAATACACTTGGAGACGGAGAATCCGGTTGAGGAACCGGATAAGTATTTTATTTCCGTTTTTTCCATTCACCTTTAACGTTAGACAAACTAATGCGAACACTTTTAACACTTACCATTTTTTTTAGTTTTTCCCTATCTATTATGGCACAAGATATAACACTTCCGGTTCCGCAACGGTCTGGCGGTAAACCGCTTTTTGACGCCATCAATGAACGGCAGTCAATTAAAGATCCGGCTAATACACCCCTTGATTTACAAACGCTTTCCGATTTACTTTGGGCAGCTTACGGTTTCAATCGAGAAGATCGCCGAGTTGTTCCAAGTCCTCTGAATAAGCAGGAACTTTCCCTGTATGTTGTCCTCAAAGAAGGCGTTTATCTGTACGATGCCAAAACCAATAAACTGCTCGAAAAAGTAAAAGGTGATCATCGAACAGTTGCCGGTAAACAGGATTATGTTTTTGTTGCGCCGGTCAACTTTTTGTATGTTGTTGACAAGTCGAAGGAGACAGGAACCGGAGCCTATATTTCCTGCGGCTGTGCAGCACAAGATGTTTATCTTGTTTCAGCATCGAAAGGGCTTGCTTGCGCAGTACGGACTGGTATTGACAAAGACGCCGTGAGTAAATTACTAAAACTCGATGACCAACACGAAGTAATTGCCGGTCAAACAATTGGTAACAAAAAATGAACCGGTTCATTTTATTTACCGGAACAGGATTATTCGCTAAACCTGTTTGATTTTCGCCATTGTTCATTTAACCCTACCCGATGTTCATGTTTTTTTTCAAATGGTTACGAGTAATTATTGCCGTGACATTTTTTGTAGCGGTTTCGGCTTTTTTTCTCGACTTTACTGAAACTGTCCCCAGAATGTATCACTGGATTGCCCATTTTCAAATTACACCGGCAATTCTGATTTGTGATTTCGGAACGTTTTTTCAAACCGGTACAGAAATTCTTTTATTCTGGATTATCCTGACACTTTTGTTTGGACGTGTTTATTGTTCCGTAATGTGTCCGTTTGGGATTTTGCAGGATATTTTTTCACGGACAACAAAATTGTTACGCGGTAAACGGTTCAGGTTTAAATTTCGTTCTGAAATGAAAAAGACTCGTTACGGATTATTGGCGTTGTTTGTGTTTGGTCTTATTTTTCTGCCGACAATCGTAACAGTTCTTGATCCGTACAGTCATTTCGGACGTATTATGATATGGATTTTCCGTCCGGTTTATCTTGCCGGAAATGATATTCTTGCACAAATTGCGCCGGATTCGTTCTATTACGTTTCAAATTACATAAACCTTTCCGCTTTTTTACTGGCGTTATCAATACTGTTACTTATTGGAATTTTATCATTGTTTTTCGGCAGGCGTTACTGTAACACAATTTGTCCGGTCGGCACAATGCTTGGATTGATTTCAAGATTTTCATGTTATAAAATTCGTCTTCAATCCGGTTGTATTTCGTGTGGTCTTTGCGAAAAATCCTGCAAGGGCGAATGTATTGACAGTAAAAATAAAACGGTTGATTCCTCGCGTTGTGTTGCCTGTTTTAATTGCCTTTCGACTTGCAAACGCAATTCTCTTGTTTACTCATTGCCGTTACCGCTTCTTTCCGTAACACCGAAAGAACCCGAACCGTCACCGTCATCGCCGGAACCGTCATCGCCGCAACATCATGCGGCGTTTGTTCCGGTTTCTTCTCGAATAATGAAACATCGGCGGCGTTTTTTGCAATGGTCGTTCTTTTCTTTTTTTCTGCCGTCAGTTACGAGTTCGGTTGGAGCGTCGAGTCCTCCGCCGGATTCGTCCTTACCGACAGGCGTCAGCCGCGTCGGTTACAAAAAAACGATGCCTATTCTTCCGCCGGGAGCAACGGAACAAAAAAGGTTCCGCAAAAAATGTACGGCATGTCATCTTTGTGTGAGCAAATGTCCGGCTGGAATTCTTACTCCTTCAACATGGGAACTGGGTCTTGCCGGATTTTTGCAACCGATTGTTCGGTTTGAACGTGGTTTTTGTAATTACGATTGTACAATTTGTACGGAAGTTTGTCCGTCGCGGGCATTGACGAAGATTGACCGTGTTGAAGAAAAACATCTTTTACAAATTGGACGAGTTATTTTTGTGAAGGAAAATTGTGTGGTTGAGATGCAGAGTTCGAGTTGCGGAGCCTGCGCGGAACATTGTCCGACCGGAGCTGTTCACATGATTCCTTACGGAGACCCGTCAAAATCATTGACAATTCCTGAAGTTGATGCGGATCTTTGTATTGGTTGCGGAGCGTGTGAACACGTTTGTCCGGTTCGACCTTTTCGTGCCATTTATATTGACGGTCTTGAAAAACACGGTAATGCAAAACCGGCTTTCGACCCCAACGAAAAACAACAAGAAATTAAACTTGATGATTTTGGATTCTAATAAATTTGTAACTATACTTTGGGCATTCATTATTTGTAATATATCAGTGGACTATTCGTCAATTTGTTTACCAATGGACTCCAAAGGTAGCCAACGTTTCGCCGAAACGTTTTAAACAATACAATACGGCGTACTCGCCGACTTGACCCTGTTGA
>JAITBS010000657.1 GCA_031283515.1 Planctomycetaceae bacterium | reverse complement strand
AGTGGAGAGTTGAGAGTTCGCAAGCGGAGTATTGACTAAAACGGTATTACTCCGCGTGCGAACTCTCCGCTATTTTATTGCCGTTACAAATTAACGTGTTGGTCGTAATCCGGCTTTTGTTTCACGATTGACTTTTTCCGCAACTTCTTTGGCGGCAGGTTCCCAGATGGCAAATGTATTTTTTCCCCTTTCTTTGGCAAGATATAAGGCTTCGTCTGCACGTTCAAAAAGCGAGGTTACATCAGTTGCGTGTTGCGGAAAAAAACTAACACCCATACTAGAATGAATTGTGTACATCACTTCACCAAGATTCACCTGAGTTTGGAACGATTGATAAAGACGATGCATTACTTGTTCTGTTGCAAATAATTCTTTGCCTTTGGCACACGTGTAAATAAACACAAATTCATCACCGCCCAGCCGAGCAACTGTGTCCGTGTTTCTGATACAATTACTGACTTGTTTACCAAGTTCAATAAGCAGAATGTCTCCGGCAGAATGTCCATAAGTATCATTAACTCCTTTGAAATTGTCCAAGTCCATCATCACAAAAATAAACGCAGAATCGTTACGCAACGCATTGGCAACATGCTGGCGTAACCGGTCATCAAGAAGATAACGGTTCGGCAATCCGGTTAAATTATCGTGCATTGCCCGATGAGCTAAGGCAGTTTCTGTTTCTTTTTGAAAACTAATATCGGATGTAACTCCAATAATCCGACTCGGAGAATCAGCGTCTTCCTTAATCGGCATACCACGAATCCGTACCCAAAGATAACTGTCGTCATGACAACGAATACGGCATTCCACCGAAAACGGTTGATGACACTCACCCAATGCATAAATTCTGTACAAAATATCTGCCGCCTCATTGTCGTCAGGATGGACAAGAAGATCCCAACGAAGGTCTTCGGGTAAATCCTCAGATGAATATTGGAACATTTCCAAAAATCGTTCCGAATACCACGCCTCTTTCGAACTGAGGTTAATGTCCCAAATACCATCACGGCTACATTGTACCGCAAGATTCCAACGTTCTTCACTACGTTTTACTTCTTTTTCCGCAGCCTTACGAAACCGGATTTCATCTTGTAACTCGTTGTTCAATTTCAAAAGACGTTTTTCACTCTCTCTTAAATCTGTCAAAGAGCGTTCCAGCTGCACAACCATCGAATTGAACGCCTGAGAAAATACTCCCATAAATTCAACCCGTTGAGAAAAATCACCTTCAGCAACCTGTTGAACCTGCCATGTCAAATGACGCAAATTGGCTTGTAACGTTTTCAAACAACCCGCAATCGCACCGCGAATCGTAATATTATCGTCTAAATCGCCATTAGAAAATTTTACAAGAAGTTCTCGAATCGTTATCAATTCTTTACAAATAGACTCGATTTCCGTATTTTCAAAATGTATTTCCTCAAAAGAAGAAATAGAACGCCCCGACAGAATCTGTCTTAATATTGTAAAACTATCGGCGTTCATTGTTACGCAATATGAAATAGAATTTTTAGTAAAATAAATCCATTTCTCTATTAAAAAAAACAGATTTTCACACAATTATTCAGAAAATTTTTATCATTTTCCGTTTTAATTT
This sequence comes from Planctomycetaceae bacterium, assembly GCA_031283515.1. Taxonomy (GTDB): domain Bacteria; phylum Planctomycetota; class Planctomycetia; order Pirellulales; family Thermoguttaceae; genus WRKP01. The sequence goes on along the minus strand of JAITBS010000657.1, from coordinate 3,333 downwards.
CAATCGGTTATTGTCACTTAGTCTTCGAAAATAAAGTAACGATATTTCCGGCAATGTAAATTTAATTTTTTAAGTCAAAGAAAACGATGATATTAACAAAGTCTTTGATCTGTTCAACGTAAAATTACACTTGTCGGAAATATCATGATGTCAATTTTTAACAAAAGTTACCTTCAGCAAAAATCACCTTACTGCAATAAACGTGAACAATAAACCAATTTCAATCCCAATAACAGAATAAATTCTGAAATATCATGTGTGATAAAATCTTATTGGATAATCAAATTTGATTGACTTTGAAACGGCATGTTCGGTCACCGGTACACCAACAATCAACCTCTTTGGCTTTGAAAGTTTTACCTGTAAATTTTTCGAAAATTCCGGCAATAAACCCTTCATCGTAGTTACACACTTCGATTCCAAGATCCGGCAAACCGGAACAATCCAAGTCTTCCGAAACAGTTAAAACAAACTCGCCGGTTTCCGGGTCTGCCTTCTCAACTCGAAGAATCCCCACGCCAAGTTCTTTCAAAATCCGTTGAAGTTCCGCAACGAAATTGTTAAGAGATAAATCCTTAAATTCTTTTAAATATTGTTCAAAAAAGAATTTTCCGGCAAGATAACCTGCATCATAAAACAACACATCGCAGACTTCTTTGCCATAACGCTGTTCGGCAATATCACGGAATGTATATTGCATCAAACGATACAATATAATATTGACTTTATCACCCAAATTCGGGCGACCTGCCTGAATATCACCAATAATGTCCCAACTAAATTCATAAGTACGAGATGACATTGTAATCTCCTTTTTAATAGAGTTTAAATAATTGCCTTAACATAAATAAATACGAAAGTATTCGGCAAAGTACTTTCATAATTTTCAATTTAATTCCTTAACTCTTTGAAAGATATTTTTAATACCTTAAAATTTTCTTATTCATTCAAATTACCGCCCGAATTTTGTTTTTAAAATAGGTGCGAGTTTTTCGCCCCAGATTTCATAACCTTTGGTGTTCGGATGCAGGAAATCCGGCATAATTTCTTTTGGCAATGTACCATCTTCCGCAAGAAATCCATCGTTAATATCAATAATTTCAACATTTTTCATATCAGCAAGCAATTCCGGCAAAACAAGATTAATTTCATTGACACGTAAACGTAACCAATCATTGGCTTTTTCACCGCGCGGAAAAACTTTCAGAACAATCATTTGCAAATCGGGTTTCTGTTTTTGTAACTTTTCGACAATTGCTTTAATTCCGGCGGCAATCATCCAAGGCGTGTTCGCACGATTTCCGGTGTTGTTTGTTCCGATCATAATCATTGCGACTTTGGGTGAAATTTTATCGAGTGGCAGGTGATCGAGTCGCCAGAGGACATGTTGTGTTTGATCGCCGCCAAAACCAAGATTAACCGGTTTGTATTGAGCAAAATATTTTTCCACCAAAGCACTTTGACCATCCCAACCGTGAGTAATGGAATCGCCGATCATTAGAAATTCAATTTCATTTTTGGTAATTTTTTCGAGATTGGCTTCGTGACGTTTATTCCACCATTCTTCATTCATCTTATCCACCGGAATAATTGCCGGATTGGTTTCGCCGAGCAACACGGTTAATGCCGGTTCAACAGTTTTTGCCCAAAGTTCATAACCATAAGTATTGGGGTGAAGAAAATCAGGCATAATTTCTTTCGGAAGATTTTTTTCGGCATCGAGAAAAACTGAATTAATGTCAAGCAATGTTATATTGGGTTTATTTTTCAGTAATTCTGGTAAATAGGAATTGATTTCATCAATTTTTTCCGATTGTTGTCTTCTGATTTGTTGTCGCGTGGAAAGACATTCAAGACGATTATTTTCAATGCCGGATATTGTTTTTCGAGTTTTTCGACAATTGCTTTAATTCCGTCGGCGGCATCTTTTGGGGAACTGCTATTATGCCCGATATTATTTGTTCCGATCATTAACACGGCGGCTTTAGGTGAAATTTTATCAAGCGGTAAATGCTCAAGTCGCCAGAGAACATGTTCGGTGCGATCACCACTGAAACCGAGATTGATTGGTTTACGGTGTCCGTAATAACTATCCCAAACAGTTTTACCCTTATTATCCCAACCATGTGTGATGGAATCACCAATCATCAACAGACTGATATCGCCTTTTTCCATCTGGGCGACATTATCTGCATGACGTTTAACCCACCATTCATCTTTCCGGTCGGTTGGCGTTGTCGCAACACTTTGTGCATAAAGCGGCGATGCCAGAATAAAAACAGCCCAAAAACCTAAACTTACGATTTGCAAAGATTTTGTAATTTTCATAACTTTCATTTACCGTGTTAAAATGGGGCAATATAAGTTAAAAGTAAAAATAAATTGATCATCTTTTCAAAGACAGGATCAATTGGAAACAACCTTGATTCGTCAAGTAGTTTACCAAACTCATTATTGGCTTGCAACATCTCCTCTTTGGAATTGTCGATTTTATTTTTTTGAAATACGGATTAATCCGAAAAAACGAAATAAATGGAAATGTTTAATGAAAATATCTTCACTGATATTCACAGGCAGGTATGTAGCGAGTTAAGCAGCGCACAAAAATAAGTTGATCAATTGCACATAATTGAATTATGAATATTGTGTTTTTTACAGGTTTGATTTTCACTAATTTTCGTACCAGATAATATTCTTAGGAATTGTCTGTTTTTTGATAACCCAATCTACCTGAATTAATAACCAGCCTCTGAATTTTAGAAAATTTTCCAGCAAAGAGCAAAAGACCGATTGACAATCTGAAGTGTTTCGGATAAACTGTGAAACTAATTCACTTGCGATACGTTTTTTTTTGCCGTTTGTATGACGGTAAGCGAATCGCGATTATTTCAAAGAAACCTTGTAAAATAAGGAGTCTGGACAATGGAAAATGTAATGAAATGCTTCGTTGTGTTTTTGGGGACTTTTTTAGCAAAAATCCCGATGTCAAAGTGGGTAAATCAGGAAAATCAGGGGGGGGGGGGCACTATGTAGTGGAAAGCGGAGAACGGATTGCAGAGCGAGTTCACGTTCTAAACTCTTTCCTGTAAACTTCTTACAACTTTTTCGCTCTTCACCGTTTGGCTTTACGTTAGTCGAACTTCTTGTGGTGATTGCGATTATCGGCGTTTTGATTGCTCTTCTGTTGCCGGCAGTTCAAGCAGCCCGCGAAGCCGCAAGAAGATCAATGTGTACCAACCATCTCAAACAAATGGGTATAGCGGTACATAATTTTCACGATACTCGAAACGGTTTACCTCCAATCTCTGTGGGAGGTTCCAAACATGAAGATTC
>JAITBS010000639.1 GCA_031283515.1 Planctomycetaceae bacterium | reverse complement strand
ATAAAAGGGATAGGAAGGCTGGTTTTCCATTTTTCGTCAGAAATTTGTGTTTGCTTGATTCGTAAATGAAAAAAATCTTAGCGTTTACATATATCTCTTTGAAAGTGAATATTTTTAATATCCTATTTTAACAAAAAATTATCCATTTTAACATTTTTTATTATTTTTTAGCAAAACTATATTTCAAAGGGAGTAATCTATCAGTGGAATTTTTTTGAATTTGTTTACAGTTGGCAATTACAAGGTAGGCGACCGTAGATGAAAGTCTTTCGCCGAAAGGTTGCGAACCCACGGTCGCAACGGTTGATTTTTCATTTCCGTCCGTCAACAGGGGCAAGTCGGCGAGTACGCCGTATTGTATTGTTTAAAACGTTTCGGCGAAACGTTGACTACCTTTGGAGTCCATTGGTAAACAAATTGACGAAGATTCCACTGATATATTACGTCTTCACGAAAATAAAAAATGTCAACCGTTTATTTTATCATGTCCAAAGAAATTTTTGCGGAATTGTTGGAGTTCCGCCGCGTTGGGTACAAACATAAGCCGCTAATTCGTTGGCTTGGCGGCCAATCACTGACAATTGTTTTTGCAACAGAAAACCAAGTACACATGTTGCCGTGAACGCATCACCGGCACCAACCGTGTCGGTAACATCAACCTTAATACCCCGTGTATAAACTTGTTCCGATTTCGTGGTTAACCAATTTCCGTTCGCACCACAAGTTAAAATGACCATCCGAAATTGATAAAACTCCTGTAATTTCTGTAATTGTTTTTCAATCGTATCCTGCGGAAAATCAAACATCGAAATAATCCGGTTCAATTCTTCATCGTTGAGTTTGAGAATATTGGCACAAGAAAGAACAAACTCAATATCTTTTTGTTCACAAAACGGTTCCCGAAGATTCAAATCAAGAACACGATACGCTGTTGGTTGAGCGGCATTGAGAAGATTTTGCAATGTCCGGCGGTTTTGTTCTGATCGGGCAGCCAGACTGCCAAAAGCAATCACCTCTGATTCCGATGCCCACCGAAAAGATTCCGGTGTCGTTTCTAAAAAATCCCATGCGACCTGTTGGTTAATCGTGTAATCCGGTTGACCATCTTCACGAAGATGTACAGATACGGTTCCAGTAGGTTCTGTTGCAGAAACCCCAATCAATGCCGTCGAAAGTTCAATACTGTTATAAAAATCGAAAAGTTCTTTACCATTTTGATCACAACCAATCCGAGAAACTAAACGAACATCCGCTCCTAATTGTTTACAATGATAAGCGAAATTTGCAGGTGCACCACCAGGTTTTTTATCGTTCGGAAATATATCCCACAAAACCTCTCCAAATGACAATATCTTAAACGGTCGCTGTAAATCGGTCATATCGTTTCAAAATAAATCATATCAATATTAAAGTATTTTCTGAAAACCGAAAATTCTAAAGTAGAGAAATTCTAAAGTAGAGAAATATAAAAGTAGAGAGAAATAAAAATAGAGAGATTATTTATCCCACCACAACGGCTCAATCCCAATTTATTGATTATCAATATGTATTTTATAAAGGAGAGACCAGTTTTTTCCTGTAATAAAAACATGATTAGTTGCCGCATCGAATGCGATTCCATTTAAGACGTTGTCGCGTTGGAAGAGAGGACCGCGATGTTCGTTTTCGTATTCTTTGGGAACGAAAACACTGCACTCAATCCAACCAATTACTTCTCCAGTTTTGGGATTAATTCGGACAATTCTTGTGGTTTGCCAGACATTTGCCCAGATTTCACCGCGTACAAATTCTAATTCATTCAGGTTTTTAATCGGAACGGATTTTTTTGTTTTTGCGTCGCGTTCAGTAACATGGAGTTGGCGTTTTTGCCGGAATGTTTTCGGATCGAAAAAACGTAACACCGCACTGCCATCACTGAGAATCAGATATTCCCCGTCAAATGCAAGTCCCCAACCTTCACCACTATATTGAAATTGCCCGATTAATTTGAAAGTTGATTTTTCGTAAACGAAACAAGTATGCTCCTGCCATGTTAGTTGATAAATTTTATCATCAACCAATTCAAGACCTTCGGCAAAATATTGTTTTTGCAACGGAATATTGATTAAAATTTTTCCTGTTGCCGGTTCGACTTTGCGAAGCGATGAACCGCCGTAATTTCCTGTACTCTCGTAAAGGAAACCCTCATCAAAAACAAGCCCTTGCGTAAACGCTTTGTTATCATGAGGATAAACCGCAACCGTTTTGAGAATTAGGGGTTCTGTTTTTGACAATTGCGGCGGTTCTGCCTGAAGTATTGAAACGAAAAACAATAAAATACCGAATAAAACCTTTTTCATGGGTTTACCCCTTTTTTTTGATTTCGTTTTTCACAGTAATCTTTTTTGCCGCTTTTTTTGTTTCCGTGTCGTTTACGGGATGTTCGTGCACTTTATTTTTTCGCAACGCTTTTTCGACAAGGCTGATGAATTGGTCGGCGATTTCAGGAGTAAGAGCGTGTTCCATTTCGCAAGCCAATTTTGAAGCTTCTTCTTTTTCAACACCGAGCAAATGGTAGAGCAGCCGGAAAAAAATGTCATGCCGGCGAACAATTCCTTCAGCTTCTTTGAGTCCTTTGGGTGTTAGCGTAACTTCTCTATAAGGCGCATAATCAATAAAACCTTGTGATTCAAGATTATGCATCGCTGTTGTTACCGTCGATTTGTGAACACCCAAATGTCGCGAAATCTGACCAGACCTCGCATAACCGTGTTCCTGAGCAATATGATAAATCGCTTCAAGATAGTCTTCCATTACTGCGGTAAGTAAATTACCGTGCGTCATATTTTTTGGCATTAGTAACCTCCATTAAAGGAATGAGAGGAACCGATAAACGCCTTACGGTTCCAAAATATAAAACTCGAATTGCCCCATTATATCGCTCTCAACAACAAATTCAATCGTCTGTGTCAAATTAAATACCAAAATCTGAAAATTTTCAAACTTTAAAAAATTAAACGATTAATTTTTAGATTCATTGCACTTTAAAATTCTGTAATCTATCAGTGGAATTTTTGTTTTTCCCATTAGCCCTATTGATAAAAATAGACGGTTTCTTCAAATCCTGTCCATTCTGTTTATCCTTTTTTTTCGATTTTCGCCCATGAATCACGGAGTGAAACGGTACGGTTGAAGATCAATTTGTCCGGTTTAGAATCGACCGCATCAACACAAAAATAACCAATGCGTTCAAATTGGTAACGTTTATCCGGTGTTGCGGTTGCTAAATCCGGTTCCAATTGGGCATCCGAAATAATTTCCAGTGAATTTTTATTCAAATATTCTCGGTAATCAGTCGGGTCTTGCGGATCGTCCGGTGTTTCCTTTATGAACAACCGATCATAGAGTCGGACTTCGGCGTTGACGGCGTGTTCCGTGCTGACCCAGTGAATCGTCCCCTGAACCTTGCGTCCGTCCGCCGAAGTTCCGCCGCGTGTTTCGGGATCGTAATGGCAATGAACTTCCGTAACATTTCCGGCAGCGTCTTTCACACAACCCGTACAGGTTACATAATAAGCATAACGCAAACGAACTTCCTGACCCGGAGTGAGTCGGAAATATTTTTTCGGAGCGTTTTCCATAAAATCGTCACTCTCAATGTATAAAACCTTTGAAAACGGAACGAATCGAGTTCCATCCGCTTCGTTTTCGGGATTGTTTACCGCTTCGAGTTGTTCTGTTTTGCCTTCGGGGTAATTGTCGATAACAAGTTTAATCGGACGCAGAACACCCATCCGACGTAACGTCCGTTTGTTAAGGTCTTCTCGAATCGCATTTTCGAGTTTGACAACATCAATAATACTGTTCATTTTGGCAACACCGATTTCACGGCAGAATGCCCGAATTGCTTCCGGTGTGTAACCGCGCCGGCGAAAACCGCAAATTGTCGGCATTCGGGGATCGCTCCAACCGGTTACGAATTTTCCTTTGACAAGTTCCAGCAATTTCCGTTTACTCATCACGGTATATGTTAGATTTAAACGTGCAAATTCATATTGATGGGGTCGCCAAATATTATCGAGATTGTCGAGAAACCAATCGTACAATGGACGATGATGTTCAAATTCCAATGTACAAATCGAATGGGTAATATTTTCAATAGAATCTTCGAGACCGTGCGCCCAATCATACATCGGATAAATAATCCATTTTGTTCCGGTACGGTGATGTTCTGCATTCACTATCCGGTACATCACCGGATCACGCATATTGAAGTTCGGTGACGCCAAATCAATTTTGGCACGAAGAGTTCGTTCTCCTTCGGCAAACTCTCCATTACGCATTTTCCGAAAGAGTTCAAGATTTTTTTCCGGCGAAAATTCCCGACCGGCACTTGGTTTCATTGGTTTATCCGGTGTTCCACGATGATCGCGCATTTCATCCGGTGTTTGGTTACAAACGTAGGCTTTACCTTTTTGGATCAGTTCTTCCGCCCAAGCGTACATTTGATCAAAATAATCGGAAGCGTAACGAATACGTCCCGTTAAATCTTCACCGGTAATCCATTGTACGTCTTCGATAATAGATTCAACATATTCTGTTTCCTCTTTGGAAGGGTTGGTGTCGTCGAAGCGAAGCGTGAAATCTCCGCCATATTTTTTTGCCAAACCAAAGTTTAAACAAATACTTTTGGCGTGACCGATATGCAGATAACCATTGGGTTCCGGCGGAAAACGGGTTGCAATTCGTCCGTTATTCTTGCCGATGCGGAGATCGTCTTCAATGATCTGTTCAATAAAATTTAACGAACGGGATTCTGGAATGTCTGTAATCATATAAGGATGGTTAAAAAGTTACGGTTTGCCGTATCATAAAAGTAGTTACGGTTCAAAAAGGATGTTAAAGTGTTCTCGTGTTACAAGAACACGGCAAGGTTATTATCAAAATCATATCATTTGTTTGTCCATTCTGGAAGATCACTATTGCCAAATTATTAATAATCCCAAATATATCAGTGGAATTTTTTTCTCCTA
>JAITBS010000634.1 GCA_031283515.1 Planctomycetaceae bacterium | reverse complement strand
GCTCCCGCCATAACGAGTAACATGAGCGGTTCGATTAAACGGATGATGGTATCTAATTGTCGAGCGGTATTACGTTCGATGGTGTCGGCGATATTCACCAACACATTTTCCAACGTGTTCGATTCTTCGGCGACGGAAATCATTGCCATCACTTGCGGCGGAATAATACCGGAATCCGCTAACGGTTTTGAAAGCGGTTCACCGCTGGAGACATTTTCCGCCGAACACCTTACCGCTTCTGCCAGAATGGTGTTTCCGGTTGATTGGCTGCTAATATCCAATGACCGAAGAATGGGAACTCCGTTTTCCAAAAGTGTTCCCAAAACACGGCAAAATCGAGAAACTGCACTATTCAATAAAATCGGACCTATTAAAGGTAATCGTAATTTGATTCGATCCATGACTTTGATGCCCCATTTTGTTGAAAGTTGCCCTTGAATCCAAATTCCCAGAAAAACAAAGACGCCAACACAATAAATTCCATAGTTGAGAATAACATCACGCATCCAGATTAACGATTGAGTTGTCCAGGGCAAGGGTTGTCCTGAAGCGGTCATTTGATCGAAAAACGGCATAAATTGCGGAACAAAAAATATCAAAAGCACCACAACAACAGAAATTCCAACGAAAAACAAAATCGAAGGATAAATCATCGCACTAATAATTTTTCCTTTGAGTTCTGCCTGTTGTTCCATGAATTTTGCGGTACGTCTTAATGCATCTTCGAGAAACGCCCCTTCTGTTCCGGCACGGATAATACTGATTGTTAAGTCGTTGAAAATATTGGAATGAGCAGAAAAGGCGTTATCGATAGCTTCACCGTCGGCGACACGATCATGAATATCTGTTAAGACGTTATGAAGCAATGGCTGGGTTGTTTGTTTGATGAGAACCTGAAAAGCGGCTAACACTGGAACTCCGTTTTCCAATAAATCTGCAAGTTGTCCCAGTAAAGCGGCAATCTGTGAATCCGCAACTTTCCGGCTGAACAATTTGATCGTAATATGACCACGATTGGCATCGTCCACACTGATTGGAAAAAGTGATAAACGATGCAATGTTTCTAATGCTTCCCGTTTTGTATTGGCGGTCAACTTACCGGTAACATTGTTTCCGGCAGCGGTTCGGGCGGTGTAAACATAATCAGTCATCGTTAATGATCTCGCAAAACCAGTGAAAATCGGTGTCCTTTACAAATAGGACATGAATTTTTATTTTATCAAAATTATCCGTTTATTTTCAAAATCCAAGTCCCCCCAAAATGAGGAATCATCAAAAAATCCCTAAAATTCACGAAATTTACGGATAATTATTGAGGTTACCGAATTTTTTTCGAGTCAAAGTTTTCGTCCTATATCAGTGGAATTTTTATTTGTTTCTTTTCCTCTTCGTCCTGAAAGGGCAGTGGTTAGTTGATAGTTGAGAGTGGATAGTGGATAATGTCGCATGTAGTAGTTGATAGTTGAGAGTTGATAGTGGATAGTGCCGCAAGCGGAAGTATTACCGTTTTGGTAATAATCCGCTTGCGGCACTATTCACTATTCACTCATAACTATTCACTCATAACTATTAACTATTCACTATTTATAACAGTACTTTCAAGAAGGAGATTTTACAATGAACACAAAAATTATTTCGGTTTTGATTTCAACAATTTCAGCAATTTTAGTGATATTAACAATGTTTTCCGTGAATATTGTTGCGCAAGAGAGGGAACAGTGGTCACGTTTCCGTGGACCGAATGGGCAGGGAATTTCAACGGCAAACGGACTCCCAACACAATGGAACACCGAAGAAAATATCGCATGGAAAACAGAAATCCCTGGTGAAGGTTGGTCGTCGCCAATTATTTGGAACGATCACATCTTCGTCACAACCGCAACCAATAACGGTAAAGAATGTCATGTCATCGCCGTCAACCGGAAAACCGGAAAAATCCTTTGGGATAAAATGGTCTTCGCCCAAGAACCTCAGTTCAAACATCCCAAAAACTCCTTCGCCACCCCAACTCCAGTAACTGATGGTTGGGCAGTGTATGCCGTTTTCGGCAGCGGCGGATTTATCGCTCTGGATTTCAACGGCAACGTGATTTGGATCAATCAAGAACTTAATTATTATTCGCAACATGGTTTAGGTACTTCGCCAATTTTGTACAACGATTTGCTGATTACTGCCGTCAACCCCAGTAATCGTGAAGAACCCAAACTACTCGGTTGGCAACTCCCTTGGGATCAATCATTTCTGTTGGCACTCGACAAAAAAACCGGCAAAGAATCTTGGCGCGGCAAACGCGGTATGTCCAAAATCGGTCATGCAACACCGGCAATTATTCAGGTTAATGGACAAGATCAAATTGTTAGTCCGGTTGGTGATGTGATTCAAGGATTTAATCCGGTAAACGGCGAACTCATCTGGACAATCAAAAGTCCGGGTGAACCGGTTGTTCCTTCTCCGGCAATCGGCAACGGATTAGTGTACACCGCACCCATGCCCAGTGACGCTATTCGAGCCGTTCGACCCAATGGAACCGGTGATTGTACGGAAACTCATATCGTGTGGGAACAAAAACGAAATGTCCCTAAAATGGCGTCCTTTTTGTACATTAACCCGTGTCTTTACGCTGCCAATGATAACGGCAGTTTTTCCGCTTACGATGCGGCAACCGGTGAATTTCTGTGGCAAAAACGACTCGGCGGAGCATTGAATCCGTCACCGCTTTACGCTGACGGAAAAATTTACGTCCTCTCCGAACTCGGAACAACCACCGTACTCAAACTAAACGCCAACCCAAAAGAACAACCGGAAATCATCGCAGAAAATGAACTCAGTGAACACGCTCTAGCGTCAATAGCTGTCGCCGGAAAACAACTCTTTATTAGAACGGATAACCATCTTTGGTGTATCGGAAAATAAAACGTCTTGCCAATTTCCGGCAATTTGTTATTCTTTTATTTTAATTTAATTGAATTTTCCGATCAATTTTGAACCGGAACTCGTTCACCAAAAAATAATCCTTGTATTTTTAGTCACAATGTATTTTCGTCAGCATTTTTTTTGCTCCGTAGAGAACGGCACGAAATTTTTTCCAATCAATTTCGATAAATTATTACAATCTATTGGGGCGGTTCTTTTTCTTTTGTTTCTTTTGGCAATGTCAATTCAGGCTTCTGAGCCGGAACACGAATTTATCCGTTTATTTCCCGATCAACGGATATTGCTGCAACCTGGGTTGACAATAACAACCTATGTTAGCGGAGAATTTGAAAAATTCGATGACTTTAAAGAAATTCAACCGGAAATTGTTCTTGAAGACGGAGGTAAAAAAGAGGTTGTTGAAGCGGAAGTGCTGGATGGTAAACTTCGGCTTCGATGGAAAAAAAATGGAAACAGTCAAATTATTCTCCGAATCGAAAACCCAAATTCAAAACGCGTTTTCTATGACCATGTTCATCTTGAGGCATGGACACCGGATTATGGAATGATTTTTTTTTCTGTGTTGGGCGGTTTGGGAATTTTTCTGCTCGGAATGCGTCAAATGTCTGACGGTCTTCAGTTGGTTGCCGGTCCCAGTCTCCGCAAGTTAATTGCAACTGTTACGGAGAACCGTTTTTCTGCTGTTCTTGTCGGATTTGGAGTTACCTCAATTATTCAATCCAGCAGTGTTACAACAGTTATGGTTGTTGGTTTTATCAACAGCCGAATCATGACTCTTTCTCAGGGAATTGGAGTGATTATGGGAGCGAATATCGGTACAACAGTTACCGGCTGGATTCTGACACTGAATATTGGGAAATATGGATTACACATGATAGGTGTGGCGGGACTGATTTATCTGTTTTCCAAAATTGAACGAACACGTTTTCTTGCGATGATTATTCTTGGATTGGGTTTTGTTTTTTTCGGTCTTGAACTGATGCAACATGGTTTCGTACCGCTTCGCGATTTACCGGAATTTTCCGCATGGCTGGAAACATTTTCCGCTGATACCCAAATTGGAATCTATTTTTGTATTGCCATTGGTTGTATTCTGACGTTGATTGTCCAGTCGTCTTCGGCAACACTGGGAATTACCATTTCACTCGCTGCCATTGGTGTGATTCGGTTTGAAACTGCCGCCGCCTTAGTACTTGGCGAAAATATTGGGACGACAATTACGGCGATTCTTGCGTCAATTGGTTCTTCGACGAATGCCAAACGTGCTGCTTATTTTCATGTATTGTTCAATGTTTTTGGGGTGTTGTGGGTTTCGTCGATTTTCCGGTGGTTGTATCTTCCCATGATTTTTTACCTTGTCGGAACAGACCCGGCTACCGGATTGATTCGAGATCCCAAAGTGGGAATTGCGATGACGCATACCATTTTCAATATTGTCAACACGATTGTTTTCCTGCCGTTTACCGGAATGATGGCGCGATTTTTGATGTATTACGTGCAGGAGAAAGAAAACGAAACCGAAAAAGAACAATCGCGATTGACAACACTTGGTATTCGTCGGCTTGAAACACCGGCAATGGCAATTGAACGTTCACGAATTGAAGTGATTCGAATGGGTAATAGTTGCCTTCGGTTGCTGGAAAAAGTGGCAGCAATTATCGATGCGGAAACACCGGATCAGAAGGTGATTGACAACGCTTTTCATCAGGAAGAAGAGCTGGACACATTACAGGATGAGATTATTGAATACACATCGAGTTTACTTTCGGGAAATATCTCGCACGACATTGGCGATGCGGCACATCAGCAACTCCGTATGGCGGACGAGTTGGAATCAATTAGCGACTATTTGATTGTGATTCTCAAGTCCGATCTGAAAATGCGGAAAGACGGGCTTGCAATTCCGGAACCGCAAAAATCAGAATTTAAGGAGTTACACAAGGCGATTGAAGAATATATTGCCATGATTATTCGTTTTTATTCTGCGCGAAAAACGAATTTTACCGATTTAACAACGGAGGTTCATGCACAAGGGCATAGTCTTACGCGAAAGGCTAAAATAACTCGTGATCTTTTTATCAAACGAATGTCGGAAGAAAAATTTGATCCGCAAATTGTCATTGCGTTCAACACGCAATTCAATGCTTACCGCCGTGTTCGCGAACACGCCCAAAATGTCGCGGAAGCCATTGCCGGAATGAAATAAGTGTTTTGTAAATAAATGTCTATTGATTAACTCCTCACAAACGTGTTCAATAGTCCGCAAATTACACTGATTATTTACAAAAAATTGTCACTATTCCGCCGCGTCTTTTTATTTTTTGAAAAAATTCCCAAGCCGCTCGATCAAGTTGAGATTAGGCGAATATGAAGGTAAAAAGATAAATTCGATTGTTTTATTGATTCCGAGTTGATTGAATCGGCAAAATCAACCTTGACTTCCAATGTATCAATCTTCAAAACGCCGTTTGATATTCACTCGTTGACGACCGGAGTTCGCCGATAGTGCCGCCTCAACCCCGCGCTCAAACCAACCATAAACCGGACGACTATTAGGTTGCGGATGAACACCGTCAACAAAATAAAAAACTTTATTTTCGTCCGCATCGTTACAAGTTTCGTTGTCATCGTCAACACATTTCTGTTGTGTTTCAGAGTCTGGTTTGCTGGGAACTAAGTGAAGTTTCTTGTACTTAAAATTTAATGAGTGCATCAACTTGGTTATACCGGAAAGTGAATACTGTGCACCAAAAGTCTCGCGAACATAAACAATCAATGGTTTGACATCAAGATAAATATTTTCGCGAAGATGTTGTTTCAATTGTTCTTTCTGTTCGTCAGTCAAAAGAGAACTACGTCCTTCATAACGCATTTCCAAGAGTCTATTAATTCCGCCAGCCTTATACAAACGGAAATATCGGCGCACCGTATCGGCGTCGATTAAGAACGTCTCAGCAATGGAAGATGCCGAACCGCCCCTGCCAAGCGCAATCACAATAAGAATACGATTCGCAATATACGAAATTTTATTCTTGACCTCTTTATACTTATTTGCAAGCTTGTGAAGCTGCTCATGAGATAATTTGTAATCAGACATAAATAAAAATAAAAATAAAAATTCAGTAAACAACAAACAACAACAAACAAAATATAAATCTTTGTAATTCATACGTCAAGACGACTTTTAAAGTAAAAGGAGTATATTGCATGTGGAATTTTGACCGTAATGGTTGGTAATCTATCAGTGGACTATTCGTCAATTTGTTTACCAATGGACTCCAAAGGCAGCCAACGTTTCGCCGAAGGGTTTTCACCCACCGTTTTGGTAGTAATCCGCTTGCGACACTATTCACTATTCACTATTCACTCATAACTATTAACTAACAGGTCGCCTACCTTGTAATTGCCAACTGTAAACAAATTCAAAAAAAATCCCACTGATAGATTACCAAATTTCTAGCAATTCTCTCGACACTAAACCTCTTGCAGACTTGTCATAACTCTTGTAAAATGATACAAGTCTTTCTGTGAACACTAGAAAACATTCCTAGAA